>JABAHL010000073.1:0-223 GCA_019353055.1 Faucicola osloensis | reverse complement strand
AATCACCATGAGAAAAGCCTATCCAAGCGACATTAGCCGAAAACAATTTGAGCACATACTACCGATTTTAGAAAGTGCAAGGAAGAAGACCAAACCAAGAACGGTTGACCTGTATGACGTATTTTGTGGGTTATTGTATGTACTAAGAACAGGTTGCCAGTGGCGACAGCTGCCGCATGACTTTCCCAAATGGCGCACCGTCCACGCCTACTTTCAGAAATGG
>JABAHL010000072.1:0-223 GCA_019353055.1 Faucicola osloensis | reverse complement strand
CCTGCTTAACTGTCTGTATCATCGCAAAGATATCGACATACCCTTAAGCTTTGACATCATCACCAAATCCAATGTCTTTACCGATGACAAAGGCAACGTTAAACGTAAAAGCGATAAAACCAAAAATCAGCGACTGCTTGATATGTTTGATAGGGCAATCAAAAACCAAGTCAAATTCGACTATGTATTAGCCGATTCTTGGTTTTCAGCCAAAGCGACATTC
>JABAHL010000071.1:0-223 GCA_019353055.1 Faucicola osloensis | reverse complement strand
AATGAACAAAGACATGATAGAACTCTACAGCGACTACCTCATCGCAAGTTTTGGGCAAACCACCGCCACAGGACTTGCCAATCTACTACAAGGGAGCATCTACCATGACAGTATCACCCGCTTTCTAAACAGTGAAACACTCACCGCCAAAGAACAATGGCAACTGATTAAACCCATGCTAAGACAGCATGAAAATGCCACACCCAATGCCATCGGCTATCTC
>JABAHL010000070.1:0-223 GCA_019353055.1 Faucicola osloensis | reverse complement strand
CGCTATCATAACAAAAAAAGCAGTCAGCGAGAGTAAACAAATGAACAAAGACATGATAGAACTCTACAGCGACTACCTCATCGCAAGTTTTGGGCAAACCACCGCCACAGGGCTTGCCAATCTACTACAAGGGAGCATCTACCATGACAGCATCACCCGCTTTCTAAACAGTGAAACACTCACCGCCAAAGAACAATGGCAACTGATTAAACCCATGCTAAGA
>JABAHL010000069.1:0-265 GCA_019353055.1 Faucicola osloensis | reverse complement strand
CCTGCTTAACTGTCTGTATCATCGCAAAGATATCGACATACCCTTAAGCTTTGACATCATCACCAAACCCAATGTCTTTACCGATGACAAAGGCAAGGTTAAACGTAAAAGCGATAAAACCAAAAATCAGCGACTGCTTGATATGTTTGATAGCGCAATCAAAAACCAAGTCAAATTCGACTATGTATTAGCCGATTCTTGGTTTTCAGCCAAAGCGACATTCAAACATATTCGTAAAGCTAACAAGCATTTCATCTTTGCGTTA
>JABAHL010000068.1:0-267 GCA_019353055.1 Faucicola osloensis | reverse complement strand
CCTAATCGTGGTAGGTGATGTTAGAACTACCCAATTTAACAGTAAAAAAGGCAAACTAGCCAAAAGCGTCTATGATGCAGGTTGGTTTGAAATGAAACGACAACTGACCTACAAATGCGAGAACGCAGGTTGCCGTTTTGAAATCGTAAATGAGAAATACACTACCCAAACTTGCTCGTGTTGCGGTCAAATTGACCGCAATAGTCCGAAAGGTAGAGCAGGCTTGCGAATAAGAGAATGGACTTGTGCAATGTGTGGCACATGGCA
>JABAHL010000067.1:0-269 GCA_019353055.1 Faucicola osloensis | reverse complement strand
CTCAGACGCATTACGCACCTCAGCGGTCACAACCACAAACACAAAACCAAATCAATATGTCTTGCTGCAACGGAAACTGCGGCTGCGGCTCCGACTGCAAGTGCGGCAGCGGCTGCAACGGATGCGGCAAATTTGCTGACTTGGGTTACTCGGAGAATACCAACACCTCTGTCACCATCATCTCTGGGGTACCGATGAAGCAGTTCCCTGAGGGAGCGACAGAGATGATTGCCGCTGAGGGAGGACATGGCTGCAAGTGCGGAGCAAAG
>JABAHL010000066.1:0-271 GCA_019353055.1 Faucicola osloensis | reverse complement strand
AAGCAGTGGTATCAACGCAGAGTACATGGGGAGAATCATTTGATCTGCATTTTCTCTCGCTTTCGTAAAACTCCAAGACAGCCATGAGTCTCTCCGACCACGACAAGAGCCTGGTGAAGGCTTTCTGGGGCAAGGTTGAAGGCCATGCCGCCGATATTGGCGCTGAAGCTCTGGGCAGGATGCTGACTGCAGCCCCACAGACTAAGACCTACTTTGCCCACTGGGGGGACCTGTCTCCTAATTCTGCAAAAGTGAAGGCACATGGTGGAGT
>JABAHL010000007.1:0-124727 GCA_019353055.1 Faucicola osloensis | reverse complement strand
TGAGCCCAAGAAGCCGACACTTAAAAATGTGCTGATTGAACCTTTCGTCGCTAAGATTGCTTGTTAATTCAAAGCCTTAGAGTATGGCTTATGTCGAACTGGGGTTAATTATTTCTATCCTCCAAAACAATTATTTAAAAGTTCAGTCACTCCCAAAGAAGCCCCTGCAACAATGGAGCTTATAACAGGACCATTCTTGATAGTCACTTTCGACAATTATAAGGTAGTAACTTTGGACGATAATGACGAACCTAAAACTGAAATAATGCAAGGAGGAACTATTGTCTATTATAATGAAGAAGGTGATACGCCAGAAGAATTCATGTATCTAATTGAAACGTTAATGATGTTTGACCTAATCAAAGAAGGTAGTAAAACTTTTATTAAACATTGTTTCAATAAGCCTTCAATTAATGCTTTTCAAAACTTTGAGAATGCTATAACTCAATATTGTAATATTTGGGATTATAGCGAGAGTATGAAATCTGTATTAGAAAATATAGAATTCCGCCAAGTAACACTTTTGCAAAGAATATTCTGTAATAAGGCTATAGATAGAGTTACTAAATCTTAGAAATAAAGGATAATCGTTTTGAACAGAAAGTATGCTATTCCTAATGACTATAATATTTACTGCGCTTTATCAACTGGTAAAGTACCTGAAACTATTTTAAGAAAGCTTTTTTTAAATAGAGGAATTATTGTAAGCCCAAAAACTACGCGTGAAAATCTTGCGAACTATTTCGCTTCGCTTATGCAAGGTTATAACGACTATCAAGATATTTCATTACAACATCAAAAATTAGAGCGTAGTGAATATATCTCATCAAAAGAAATTAGTAGTGAGTTAAACCTATTAGACTTAGGTAATTCTTTAAATAATTTAAAAGATAAATTAGATATTAAAATTTCAAATACTGAGTTAAAAGATGTCAAAACTTCTATTTTTGGTGACTCCCTAGCTATTGAATTTGAATATGAAAAATTTTATCCAGAGAAACAGATGTTTTCCCAAATTGAACAAAAGAGAGGCTTATTAACTTTTAAAAAAAGTGAGGAAGGTAAGTTCTATATTGAACACCCTTCAACAAATGAGATGTTGGAATGGTCTGATTCTATAATAGATTTACTTGAAAATGAAGATGAAAATATTAACATTCAAGAGATTGATTTAAGCGGTATTACCAATCCTGAAGATTATTGGAGTTTTTTTAATGAATTGACTGAGTCATTTGGTTCATATGAAAGAAGAAACGTTGTGGAAATTTTATTTAAAGATATTTCCAAAGGCGGGGAAACTGAAGATAGTGAAGAATATCAGCTAATTAGTGCATCATATCGTGGAAATCAGCTTCACCTCTCTGATGATTTCAAACAAAAGTTTAATGATGGATACAAGTTATATAAATTTACTTGGGACTGTGTAGATAAGTCTATCAGTGAGCCCGATAAGTATAGGCTTTCCATCAAAATTTTCTATAATAAAGAAGGTAGAAATAATTTTTCTTTTATTACTAGAGGTTTATATAAAAATAAAGATGGAATATATAATAAATCATTGCAATCTTTAAGTAACGCTGAAGAAGAAAAATTCAATAGATTAGTTTTTGCTAAAGGATTAGAGCTACTTAACAATTTAGAAAATCAGACTGGCTTACAAGCTAAAATAGAAACGGATGAATAAAATTATTCAAAGGTGGGGTAAATGAAACTACAAATTATAGAGTGTAAAACTGAGCTGACTATAAATGAGGTATCAAATGTAATTTCATCTATTAAGCCATTCGATAAGTATAAATTAATCGATAAAAATTTTTATAATAAAACCTTTGAAGCAGTTTATTATCAAGAACATTTTAGACCAGAAAAAATTGTTGATTCCGACGGCAAAGAAAATATAATTAATTTAGTTCATTACATTAATCAAAAATTCATTTTTACAGAAATAGATTCGAGATTATTTCTGATTGTTTACGAACCCAGTAGGTATTCAAAATACTTGCATGAGTACTTGAATAAGATATTTGGGTTAAAGATTTCATATTCTACAAAAAAGTTAATGCTTAGTGAGATTATTACAAATCTAGCTAAATTTGATAATTTAGTTATACTTAAAGCTCGTTTCAATGAAATTTCATTAAATAAACATTCGAAATGCTCACTAGAAATAACATCAACAAAAAATGCTTTAGTCGACTTTGCCAATACCTTCGGGCAGGTTTACTACGACTTAGCGAAAATAAAAGTCTCATTTTTTCATGAGACTAAGATAACCTTGGAAATTTATAAAAATGGCAATGTTATAATCTCTAAGAATTTATTAAACGAAAGAGATTTTATACCTTTTTTTATTCAACAAGTTTTGTGTAATTAATGTGTACTAACTTCCAATCTATCATTTTATCTCAAGCAAAGCTATTGGCTAGCCAACAGCTTTGCTTTGAGTTCAAAGACCGGTACTGGTCTGAAAAGTATGCTGAGGTGAAATAAAAAAGACAGTTTGGGAAAAAAATGCTAATTTGAGGTTATGAAGACACAAATTACAATCAGATACCCAAGCTGTCTTGGCTTTAGTATAAAGAAAAACGGCTGGAAAATCGGTGGCTATTCAAATCATGTTAAACATTGTGTAAGAGTAGGCAAGATATTAGCATTTAAAATTGCAGTACCAATAGTAATATGATTTGACATGAAAGTTGTTAATTTATTATAAGCTGATTGGAAAGTTGCTTTATCACTTATATTAGAAATTTCACTAATAATTAACTTTCCTTCACTTTTTTCAAGTGGTTCAAGCGATGATGAATCGATTATTTCAGATAAAGTTTTAAGAGCTTCCCTTAATTCATCAGAACTAATCAAGTTATTGTTAATCGTATTAGTGTTATTATTTCCATGAGAAATTAAGCTATTATTATAATTATTAGTCGTAGTCATATTTGTCCTTGTGAGCTTTCTAACTTCATCTAAAGTTATTTCTTTAGATTGTATTTTGTATGAATAACTTTCTTTGATGATACTAATAAGATTAAGAATTTCTGAAAGCTTTTGAAACATTGTTTGCATACTAATAAGCATTTTATTCACTGACCATTCATCATAGCCTGCTTCGTCATAAATCTTTTTTATAGTGTTATATTCTGATTGTCCCCAAGAATCAAGATAAAGTAATTGTGGCTCTAATTTATCTATGGCATTTTTCAATAAAGGATTTATTGATGGGTCTAAACATTCACAAATGTGGCTTCTGACGGAAATAGCCAAGTCTCTGCCAGAATCGTAAATTTGAGATATTTTATAGCTTAATTTAGGTACTTGAGCTTCCAAATTCCGCTCAAATTTTTCTTCATTTTTGCAATGAATAAAAAACTGATCTTCGTCATAGAAAATCTTGGTGTAGTCGATTATTTGATTTATAAGAGCATCTACATTAATTACGTCATTAGGTACAATTGCATAACTCAATTACTTTCTCCTCTTTAAGAAAAAAAATTTAATTTATTTTAAAAAATTGATTAAGCAATAAACATATCTCCAGTTAACAAAATTATTCATAAATTTTTGAAGTTAGTAGGGTGTGTCCCCAATTCACTTTAGGATGAATAATGATGCAAGCGAGGTAAACCATCGACTTATAATTACGTTTAAGATTCTCATACCTTGTCACAATACCCGTTTCTGGGGTCAGCTAAAAAATGAGTTGGTTTATCATAAAATTAATGAAACTCGCCAGCAAGCCATTGCTGATGTTACAAAGTATATTGAGATTTTTTATAATCGTCAACGGATACAAGAGGGCTAGGATTTAAGTCGCCTGCCTGACATAATCTACTAAGTGTTTTTCTCCGTTGTTAACAGCAGGGGTCAATTAATAGGTAGTTTATTGCGCATGATTTTCTCAAAAAAGGTTTTTCTTAAATAATGTATATTTTATATATATTTAAAAATTATTTTAATAAATCTAATATTTTATCTTTCCCTAATTGTTTAATTAATTGTTTCATAATTTCTTCAGGCGTCCCTTTACTTGAGTTCAATGGAGTGCGATTTTTAAAACGGCTCACATCTTCATCGTTGCGTAAATCATCAAGATAATTTGCCCAAGTTTGCATCATTTCAGCTCGTTCATCTAAAAACTGAAAACGCCCATAAGCGGTGCCGTTTTGGTCTTTGGTGATATGACCTAAGCCCATTTCAACAATCACTGCCGGGTACTTTAATTGTTCTTGGAGCATGGTTTTGGCAGACGCACGAAATCCATGCACACAATGGATATTTTGATAGCCTAATTCTTTAAGATGCTTGTTTGCAGTGTTGTCCGAAATGATGCCGTTCTTTTTAGCAGAAGGGCTATAAAAAACATACTCTTGATGCCCATTAATCTTAAATTGATTTTGTAAAATGGTAATCGCTTGGTGTGGTAGAGGTACGACCATATCTCGCACCATATGTTCTTTGCCTTCACCTTTAAGTGGTTGAAATCGCCATTTAGCTTCTTTAAAGTCTAAATCTGCCCAACGCATACGACGTAAATCGCCATTGCGTACAAAAAGCATCGGCAATAGCCTAAGGGAGCTGTTGGTATTTGAGTCAACTTTATCTTTTAAAGAATCGATATCTTGCAACAGTTTAGCAAATTTATCGGGCTGAACAATTGCGGGACGGTGACCATAGACGGGCTTAATCAATTGGCTTTTAACTATACTGGCTGGATCGGTACTACAAAAACCACGAGCGCTAGCATATTTGAAAATATCACTAGCAATACTGGCACAGCGTTCTGCCTTTTCTGTAGGTTTACCGTCTGCCTTAACGAATTGATTTTGCACATCAATCAACATTGAAAGCATTTGCGGCGGCGTTATTTCATCAATAGGTGTTTCAGCAAAGCTGTCTTTAAGTAGTTTCAGGCAATTTAGTTTACGTTGAAGAGTATTAGGCTTAAGTGTTGTTTTGAGCGTGTCAAAATACTCGTCAGCAAATCTACCAAACGACTTGTTATTGTTTACGAGAAGGAATTTTTTGACATTTTCACGATTGTCTTTGGGATCGATGCCTTTACTTAATAGCTCTTCATTTTCACGCCATAACTCACAGGCACGAGCAAGAGAAATATTAGGATAAGCGCCAAATGAAATTTTGCCTTGTTTATTGGTTTTGGGAGAATAATAGCGGTATATCCATGACTTAGTATCGTTGGGTCTAACACGAAGTGCTAGACGTGGATGGTTTTTGACAGAAACAAAATATTCTTTGTCTTCAGGTTTATGGGTAGCAATACTGCGATCAGTAGTAATAGGTTTTCTTGAGTCCATATACAAAACTTTCAAATTTAGGGTACTTGTTGGGGTACTTGAAATGCAGAATTTATATGGATATTAAAACACAGTATGAGATAATAATAAATAGCAAAACGTTGATAATAAAGGGATTGAGAGACAATGCGATTTCATATGAAATAATCATTCGACACCCGCCGAGCGCACCATTCTTAATGCCTAAATTATTGATTTCATAAGGATTCTAATTTATTCATGTTTTTATGAGTACATAATAGGCGATACATATCCATTAGTAGAATGCAATTGCTTGTATGACTGCCCATAGTGAAGGATAATCTTTTGCGATTCGATCAGCAACTCGGCGGCTCTATTTTTAACTTCTGTTGGGTGTTTTTTGGTTTTCATAAGGGTATTGTCTCAAGGTTTTAGGTCTCCGATAGTCCCGGGACGGTTCACTTAGTCTTTATTGACGGCTTGTAGGCAGGTGAGTGATCAGCAGCCCCACGGTTTCGCCCAATATGGCAACATCTGTGGGTGAGTAGACCAGCACACGCTCTTGACTAGCAAGCTGCACTTCATAAACCACATGACTGCCTTTAAACTGCTTGGCGGTAATCAATCCATTAACCGCGCTGTTTGTTTGGGGTACCACCGATAGCCATTCTGGTCGAATCAGCACTTGGTGACTGTCTGCAAAGTAAGGATAATTGCTCATTGGCAACGCACCGATTGCGGTCACCAAGTCATTGCCATGTTGCTGCGCCTGTAGAAAGCTGCCTTTGCCGACAAATTTTGCCACAGTGGCGGTGCTGGGGGCTTGATACAATTGAATTGGCGTGTCCCATTGCTGCAATCGACCATCTGCCAACATACCGATTTTATCGGCTATCATAAAGGCTTCTTGCTGGTCATGGGTCACTACAATGGCGCTGATTTGTTTGGCTTTAAGTAGCTGCTGAATGCTCATCGCCAACGCTTCTCGCATATCGGCATCGAGACTTGAGAATGGCTCATCAAACAAAATCAGCTGCGGATTGGGGGCAATCGCCCGTGCCAATGCCACCCGCTGCTGCTGCCCGCCAGATAATTCATGCGGGTAGCGACATGCTAAATGTTCCAGCCCTATTAAGGTAAGTAAAGCATCAATGTTGCCCTGTCTGTCAGTTTTTGACAAGTGTTGAAGCCCAAAACCAATGTTGTCTGCCACCGTCAAATGCGGAAACAGCGCATAATCCTGAAACACAATGCCAATCTGGCGCTGATGAGCAGGGATATTGATGTGGGTGCGGCTATCAAATAGCGTCCGCTTGCCAAATTGAATTGAGCCTGCTGTCGGGGTTTCAAAACCTGCAATGCAGCGTAGCAGGCTGGTTTTACCACAGCCAGATTGACCGACCAAACACGCAATTTGCCCTTGCGGCAACTCAAAACTAATCTGATCGAGGACGGTTTTGCTAGACGGGTGATAACTGAGCGATAACTCATTCACAGTCAAATGCGCATCCGATACCGCGTTCTGCGATAAATCATTGAAGTTCATGTTACGTTAGTTTCCTTGGAAAACAAAATCACGGGCAAGAGTCCCGCTAGTATAATGACCAGTGCAGGCAATGCGGCTTGCTGAAACTGCCCTTCCATGGTAAAGGCATAAATTCGCACCGCGAGAGTGTCCCAATCACTGGGTCGGGTCATCAGCGTGATGGGCATCTCTTTCATCAAATCGACAAACACCATGAGTACGGCAACGCCTAGTGAGCTTTTGACCAAAGGGATATACAAACGGCGAATCAACGCAACACCGCGCACATTTAGGATGACTGCCGACTCCACAAGACTTGGGCGGACACGCTCAAAACCTGCCTCAATGCTCGACACTGCCAGCGCCAAAAAGCGAATAATATAGGCTAAAAGCATCACAATTAACGTGCCTTTGATGACAGCGGTCGTATCCTCACTGACGGGCAAAAATTGTAATAACAGATTGTCCATCGCTGCAATTGGGATAAAAATACCAATTGCCAATACCGAACCAGGGATGGCATAGCCGAGCGTGGTAATACGCATCAAAATCGTGGCGAACAATGACTTATCACTGCGCTTGGCAATCACAAGTAGCAATGCCACAACCATGACCAATACTGCACCAACAAGCCCAATCACTAATGAATTGCCCATCGGCTGGAGCAACGCGCTCACATCGCCCTGCTGCCAATGCGCGACCACCCAAATAATCAACTGGATGACAGGTAGCACAAAGCTGACCAGCAAGATCACACCGCAATACACCGTTGTCAGCCAACCTAACCCACTAGGTAGCGGCTTTGGCTGGATTGCCGTTGATTTTTTAGTGGCAAATTGACGGCGGCCGCGACTCAGCTGCTCCAGCACAATCATGACAAATACAAATAGCACCAGTAAGGAAGCCAGTTGTTTAGCAGTATCAATGGAAAAAAAGCCAAACCAAGCTTGATAAATGGCAGTAGTAAAGGTTTCTACCCCAAAGACAGATACCGCACCAAAATCTGCGAGGACTTCCATTATCGCCAGCAGCAAGCCACCCATGAGCCATGGACGCGCCATCGGTAGGGCAATTTTGAGTAACGATTCGCGTGGCGTCAAACCAAGCGATGCGCCCATCTCCAGCGCCTGTTGTCCCATACTGGTAAAGGCGTTGCGAGCGAGAAGATACACATAGGGATAAAAAGCTAGTATCAGCACAATCGATAATCCCCAAATATTGCGGATATCGGGCAGACCTTGTGCAAACCCCTGCTGCTCTCGCAAATAGGTACTAATTGCACCTGTATAGTCAAACATACCCAATTGCACAAACGCCAATACGTAGGCAGGTACAGTAAGTGGCAGCATCATCGCCCAAAAAAATAGCTTACGTCCTGGAAACTGGTACATCGCCGTTAGCCATGCGGTGGTCACGCCAAGTAGCAAAATCCCGACGGACGTCGTGATTAGCAATATCAGGGTGTTTTTAAGTAGTAACCCCAACTGATAATCAAGCAAAAACTGCCAAATCTCTTGGTCAATCTCACCAAAGCTAGTAAGTACCACCGAAAGCGGCAGCAATACTAGAGTCGAACATAGCACCAGCCAAAACCGAGCCAAACCAATACCCTTATTCATGTCCACCCAAATCGTTAACCTTAATGTAAATAATAATTATTATTGTTTAAATAAATATTCTATATTATACTACGAAACCAATACGTTTGGCGGCGATTTTAACTTGCACCGTCGCATCGTCAAGGTCTGCTTTTTAGTAGGGTGTTCGGTATAATTTTTTAGGACGAGTAAAAGGGTAAATTATGAAACGCTTGATGACTTTTGGTATGTTGATGGGTGCGGTAACACCTGCGCTAGCAAGTGATCTGGTGATTTATTCAGCGCGCGCTGATAATTTGTTGAAGCCGATTGTGGCAAAATACGAGCAGCAAACAGGCGTAAAAATCAAGCTGGTCAACGATAAAGCAGGCGTATTGATCGAAAAAATAAAAGCAGAAGGTGCTAATACCCCAGCTGACTTACTCATCACAGTCGATGGTGGTAACTTATGGCAAGCGGCGCAAGAAAACATCTTAAGACCTGTCAATTCAAAAGTACTTGAAACCAATATCCCGCCGCAATTCCAAGACCCACAAAATCGTTGGTTTGGTATGTCAGTGCGCGCCCGTACCATTTTTTACAACCCAACCAAAATCAATCCAAGCCAGCTATCAACTTACGCAGATTTATCTACCCCCAAGTGGAAAGGCAAGCTGTGTTTAAGAACATCGGACAATGTCTATAACCAATCTTTGGTTGCCACCATGATTCATCACAACGGCTTACCACAAACGGAGCGTATTTTAAAAGGTTGGGTCAGTAATCTAGCCACCGCGCCATTTGCCAATGACACAGCGCTGCTTGAAGCAATTGACGCAGGTCGCTGTGATGTCGGTATCGCCAATACTTACTACTATGGTCGGCTGCTTGATACCAAGCCAAACATTAAGGTCAAACCCTATTTTGCTAACCAAAAATGGCAAGGCACCCATGTCAATGTATCGGGTATTGGCATAGTTAAACACAGCAAAAACGCGGCACAAGCACAAAAATTTATGGAATGGCTTAGTGGCGCAGAGGCACAAAATTTATTTGCTGACTTGAACAGTGAATACCCAGCCAACCCACGCATCGCACCACATCCAAAAGTCGCCAAATGGGGCAGCTTTAAGCAGGACATTATCAATGTATCCGTGGCTGGTAAAAACCAACGCCATGCGATTATGCTAATGAAAAAAGCGGGTTATAAATAAACACGGTATTCGCTTGTTTGTTAAAGATACAGTTTAGGTAAAAAAAACGAATGTCACTGTGAGGTGGCATTCGTTTTTTTTATTGATTAAGGGATAAAGGAAAAAAATTATGATTGCGTTACTCACTCGTTCAGTTGCCCAAGATTTTTTAGTGGACGAAATGCTAAAAATGCTATTCATCCAACCCAGTTTTATTTTATGATACGGCTTTTCATCCGGTTGATAATAAGTTAAATGGCATGATGCGTTGCCAATGGAAGTTCAATGATTTTAAACCCCAGTAATACCCCGTTTTCAGTTTGGTTGGCAGAAGGGCAGTCAAGCCAGCGTGAGATGCTACTTGCCATGCAAGCCATAAAATGCCAATATAACTTACCCATGACCATCGTAGCGTCCCATCGACAGCCACGACCAGAAATCTTAAGCTGTGCCGATATAGCGTACCAAGAGCCATCCGAGCCAAGTGAACGGGTTGAGTTTGTACTTGAACAGGCCAAAAAGCATAATAGTAAAGTGGTACTCACAGGGCGCAATAGCCAAGATTACGAAGCCAGACGTCAAGACTTCAAAGCAGCCGGTATTCGGTTATTGACAGGCGCAACTGACACAGCCACGCTTGAATTAATGGATGATAAAGCCGCTTTTACAGCTTTTTGCCAACAACATGACATCCCTGTGGCAAGTGGCTGGCAGTTCGATAATGCAGATGAGTTAATGGCACTGCTAGCCTTGCATGGTGGGCAGCCGTTATGTGTAAAACCCGTAAAAGGCATATTTGCGCAAGGGTTTTGGCGACTCGATACGGCAGCGGTCGATGCGTGGGACAGTTTTGAGCATTTATACTTTACTGATGCTAAAAAAATCCATCTTGCACAATTTTTACACGCCTATAACCATAGCCAAATGGTAACTGACAAACCCATTGCCATGCTGCTGATGCCATATTTAGCAGGCAAAGAATATTCGATTGATGTGGTATGTGAGACGGGGGAAGTGTTAGCCGCAGTGACGCGCTATAAAGACGGCAGTGAGCAGCATGTGGGCTATGACGAGGCAGTGATGGAACTTGTCAAGCGTCTGGTGGCAGCCCTAAAAGCCGATGGTATTGTGAGTATCCAAACCAAGGCTGATGAAAATGGCATGCACAAGGTACTGGAAATCAATAGCCGCGCATCGGGTGGGATTGGTTATACCGATCATGCCTTTGATAACGGCACGATGAATTTAACCCAACTCGCTTTTGCCTATTGGTCAGGCTGTATTACCAAACCGCATCTGGCAGCGGTACGTGATACCATCACCCCTTGCATCGTGCGCCCGCTCATGACCAGTGTCAAAATCGGCTAACGCAAAAATAACAGGATACCAGACGCCATGACCGAGCAAAAAACCATTTCGTTATCGCGTGGCGAGCTTACTTTACGTTATCAAACCACCGCGGATTATCAGCTTGATGATTTGTTGGGGTTTGCTGAGCGTATCAATCCCAAGCGCGCGTTTTTGTTTGTATCCAAAGTATTGGGGCGACATATCCCGGTATCCCCCGATAAGATGCGACAAGCCTTCACCCGGTTGGCAACTCTCATACCCGATGATTTGCCCGAGCCAATTGTGGTGATTGGTATGGCGGAGACCGCAGTCGGATTGTCGGCAGGGGTGCATCAAGTGCTGCAGGCGCGTTATCCACAAGCTATTTTGCTCAACTCGACGCGGCATGCACAGGCAGCAGAGCTGCTTACCACGTTTAGCGAAGATCATAGTCATGCCAGCGTGCATTTGATTTACCAAAGTGATGACAGCGCGCTACAAGCAAACGTTGAAAACGCCAAAACCTTGATTATGGTCGATGACGAAGCCTCCACAGGTAATACCTGCCAAAATGTGGTCAACGCCCTGCGTCAAGCAGGATTAAGTAAGCTTGAGCAAGTGCATTTGGCGACGCTAGTTGATTGGTCGCTGGGCAAAAAACTGGGCAAGAAACTGGGCAAAACGGATAATAATATTTTTAATGACATCGCCTTTTTTCGCCATCATCTGCTGGCAGGAGATTGGACGTGGACAGATAGGATAAATGCGCCGGCGGTTACCATGCCAAATGTGTCAACCACAGAGGCAGGCAGTCAGCCACTGCTGCCTACCGGCAATTGGGGTAGACAACCGACACGCGATAGTACATCGGGATTGGATTTTTTGCTGCAAGGTTTGCATCATACGCTTCGCCAAAGACAATTGACCCTAGCGTCATTTGCCCATCAAAAAATCTTGGTACTGGGCAGTAATGAGTTTGTTTGGTTGCCGTTGCTGCTTGCCGAACGCTTGGCGCAGTATCAAGCGGATGTCAAATTTTCCGCCTTGACGCGGTCACCCATCGCCATCCATGCTGATAGTGCCGTGACTAGCGTCATCAAGTTCTTTGACCATTATGGCTTGGGCATGACCAATTTTGTTTACAACGTGACGCCTGAGGCGTGGGATTGGGTGCTGTTGTGCGTGGAAACCCCCCAAGATAGCGTGGATGAGATTTGGCAGCGCTTTGATAATGTCATGGTAATTTCACCAAGACCCAAAATCTGACATTCTAAACCCGACAACCGGAGTCTGATACCTGAAGTCCGACAACCAAAACCCAATCAGCCACAAAATCGATAAAAGTTAAGTTTGATAAAAGTGAGTGTGAATGACCGATTTTTTTAAACCCGAAGCCCGTTTTTTTGAATCAAAAGTCGCGCTAGTCAAGCCTTATGCTTTGATGGATTTGGATGATACCTTGTTTCAAACCCAGCGAAAAATTGCAGCTTGGCAATTGCCAATGGATGGGTTAGTGGCGGCGACCGTCGATAAGCAGAATGCGCCATTGAGCTTTTTGACCCCAAAGCAGCGCCATTTTTTTAATTGGTTATCGCAATCAACGGAGCTCATCCCCGTCACCGCAAGGGATACCACTGAGATTATGCGCGTCAAACTGCCGTTTGATAGTTGGCAAGTTTTGACCCATGGTGCGGTGATTGTAGCACCGTCGGGGCAGCCTTGTGCGCGTTGGCAGCGGCTAATGGCAGGGCAATTGGTGGCGCTACAACCCAAACTGACCCAGCTTATTGAGCGATTGGCAGGGTTTGAAGCACTACGCATAACCCCACATTATGAACACTTTATAGTAGACAATAACGCGGCGGATTTGATGGTGTATGTCGCCATCAAACATCAGCATAAAGACCACGATGCTTTGCTGCAGTTTGCGGCACAGCTGCCGAGCCTGCTAAATGAGGCGCCGGATTTGGGCGATGAGTTTTATATCCATGTCAATGCCAATAACTTGGCAATCTTGCCGCACGTCGTCAACAAACATCACGCGATGCGTTTTTTGCTCGATTATCATTTGGATAAAAACCGCCCTTGTTTTGGTTTTGGTGATAGCTTGGCGGATTTGCCGTTTTTACAATTATTGGACTGGTATGGTACGCCCAATCGAGGGCAACTGCATGATGCTATCAGTCAAGGGTGTTTATAATCATGACAATTCAGGCTAATTTTTCAGGTAGTTATTTACCTTCTGAGGTTACCTTGCTGCTCGATATCGTCAGTGCTGATAGCGTCAATGATATCAGCCCAACGCAAAAAGAAGCGTTAATCCAATCAGGTCAGCGCCATTATTCAGATATGCTGACGCTTGAAAAACCGCCCAGCGCCACGCATGAAGCCTTGTACAATCAAGCATTGGCGGCCGGCAAGCAGCGCATGGCAAATGATGTCACAAGCCTTGCCTTTAGCTTACATCAGCTATTTCATGCTTGTGTGAGTGCCTCGCAGCCGCTGATATTGGTCAGTCTCGTGCGGGCAGGATTGCCGATTGGGGTCTTGCTACAAAAAGCGCTTAGTGATGCATCTGCCAGCTATGCATTAGCCAGCCAGCATTACGGGGTGAGTATCATTCGTGACCGCGGGCTTGACCCTGTTGCGTTGCAATATATTTTGCAGCAGCATCCCCATAGCCCGATTGTGTTTGTCGATGGTTGGACGGGTAAAGGGGCTATCTATGGTGAGTTGCAACGAAGTTTAGCCCAAATCACTGATAAGCGGCAACAAGCGCAACTGTTTCACCAAGGTGACGGGGTGATTCCACTGGTGACGTTGGCAGATCCTGCTGGGGTGGCTTGGCTATCGGCAAGTGATGATGATTGGCTGATGCCGGCAAGTTTGCTCAATAGCACTGTCTCTGGGCTGATATCGCGTACCCTGTATCGTGAGCCGAGTGATGGACTGCACCAGGCAGTGTATTATGACAAGTTACAGCCTTGGGATCGCAGTGGCGAGTTTATCCAAACCATTGATGCGCTGCGGCAGCAAACTTCCTTACCAACGCCGCTAACGCGCAAGTTATTGCCCACTTTTACCACCCAGTCTGTGATAGATGATTTAGCGGCGCGCTTTGCCATCAGCAATCGCAACCGTATCAAACCCACCATTGCCGAGGCGACCCGCGCGATATTACGGCGCGACCCTGAGTGTGTGTTGGTCAATGAGATGGCAGACGGACAAGATACGGCATTACTGCGTCATCTTTGTGAGGAAAAAAATATTCAATTAATTGAAGATGCCAGTATTGCACCTTACCAAGCTGTCACCATTATTAAGAACAGAAGCCAATGATAACCGCGTCTTTGCGCTCATCGACCTTGTTAACCGCCCATTTATCCTAATCGCTCTTTTGCGCACATTGTACTTTTTATGACACTATTACACCCTGTAAATCATTTTTTGGCTGCGTCTGTTGCCCCAACTATCAATCCCTACCAGTTGGGTGCGACGCTTTATATGCCAGCCACGCGCCAAGATATTTGGCAAATTATTAGCCAGCAAAAATTGGCTGAGATTGATAGTATCGTGATTTGTTTGGAAGATGCGGTAAGTGAAAGTGAAATTCCTGCCGCGCTCGCAAACTTAAAGCAGCTGCTTGCGACATGGGCTCAGCGCGCCCAGATGCATGGTTTTAGCGATGAATCGCGCCCAATCTCACCGCGAGCCTCACGCCCGATGGTGTTTATCCGACCGCGAAACGCTTTGATGCTCACCGAGCTTGCCAGTTGGCAGTCGATTGCTTTGGTGGATGGCTTTGTGTTACCAAAAATCGATATGCAAAGCCTTGCCGATTGGCGATTGGCTTGTCAGGCATTGCCATCGACACAGCTATTGATGCCGACCCTTGAGACTCGGCTTATCTTTAACCCGATACACAACCAAGAACTGGCGCTAGCGTTTAGCGAAGGGTTTAGCCAGTCGATTTTGGCACTGCGTATTGGCGGCAATGATTTATTTGCCTCGCTGCGCTTGCGTCGCCCGTCCGATGTGACGATCTATCAAACCCCAGTCGGCATACTCATCTATCAGTTAATTGCGTGTTTTGTGCCGCAGGGTTTTTATTTGACCGCGCCCGTGTTTGAGTATTTGGATAAACCTGCCTTGTTTGCTGAAGAATTGCGGCAAGATGTCGCCTTGGGACTGGTGGGCAAAACCATCATTCACCCTGACCAAATTGCCGCAGTCAAACAAGCTTTTTATGTCAATGACATAGAGCGCAGTCAAGCCACCGCGATTCTTGCTGCTGATGCCAAGGCGGTATTTAAGCAAGACAACAGTATGCTTGAGCCAGCCACGCATCGCGCGTGGGCGACCAGTGTGATGCTCCGTGCCAATGTTTAACAGCCAATGTCTAAAACTAAGGTTTAACAGCCAATGTCTAAAAGCTAATGTCTAACAGTTTGTTATATCAAAGTCAGATAACAAATCACTGACCGATAATTGAACAAATTTGCGCTATGATGATGGGTTAGCAGGTAACAATAATTAATGATAACAATTTAACTGATAACCAGCATCATGGAAACCTATGCAAGTAAACACTCTCCCCAGTCAGTCAGTGACGGTTATTTTTCAAGGTGGTATCAACGTTCATCAGCTAGGGCAGGGCGGCGATGACGGCAGTGATTTCATAGCTAACGTTGCCAAAACCCGAGCAGCCTTGCCCCAGGCAACCATTGTATTATCGACTTGGGATACGCTTGCGTTGCCCGCCGAGTTTGACAGCGCCGAAAAATTAGGTATCGATCAGCTGATTTTAAACCCAGATCCTGGTGGGCTACCCAATATCAAATTTGGCTACGACGCGCCTAACAACGTCAATCGACAAATCATCTCCACACAAGCGGGTTTAAGCCAAGTCAGCACCGAATATGCGCTGAAACTACGCACCGATAGCTACTTGCTCAATGACAACCTGCTACAATTTTATCGCTATTATACCCAGCAAGTAACATTACATTCCCAGACCCATTTATCCTCAAAAAGTAAAGGAACCGACTACTCGCCGATTGTAGTGCCGTCGTTTTTTACCATTGACCCCAGTATGTTTGAGCATATGGCGTTTCATATTAGCGACTGGGCGCAATTTGGCAAGATTGATCGACTGCAGGCGTTTTGGTCGGCACCCCTGATGAGTCGTGACAATGCCACTTATTTTGAATCGCATGCACAAGATATCGATGCCAAATTTGCGGACAATACTTTTCGCACGCGGTTGGCTGTCGAGCAGCATATTGCCAGTCATTATGCCAATCAAATCGGCTACGCTGCCACACCAAGCTACTACAATGAGCTCAATGAGCAGATTCTAGACGCGCACAAGGCATTTTTGGCGAGTGAAGTGATTGTGCTTGATATGACAGACTACGGACTACGGTTACCTAAATACGCGTGGACATTGACCGATGCTTTTATGGCGATGAACTGCATCAGCCATGATGACTGGTATCAGCTGTTTTATCAATATTGGTATCCCAACCAAGTTGACCAAACCCGCTTGGCGCATGCGGATGAACGAGCGATGATGAAAAGTATTGCCGCGGCAGAGTTTTATCAAAATAGCCCAGTCGATCAACAGCAGATTTTCTCGCGTCTTTATCCCTAAATCCGCTAAATAAAAAAGCTTACCCAACAGATAGTAAGCTTTTTTTTCAACTAAACAATTAAACGCCAATCTTTAAACTTGAACCTTTAAACACAAAATTTGAAACACCAAAGTTTAAACATGAGCCTTTAAACCGTGGGTTTTAAGCGCTTGGTATTCATCCGGCGTACCGCAAAAATCAATGTCGTCCTCCGTGATTTTGACATAGCCCACTTTGCCGCCTTGTGCGATTAATAAATTATACATGGGGGCGATATAATATTCTTTGTTAACCGTCAACTGTTGGGCAACCGCTTGTTGAAACAACGATAGATACTGCTGCTTGGATTTAAAATAATATAAGCCATCACTGCAAAGATTGGAGATACGCTGTTTTTCTGTGGTTTTAATCACCTTATCATCGTCATCGACAGCGATAAATGACCAATGGTCGCCTTCGCCTTCAAATACCTCTAAATAGCCATCAACGGACTCTACCCAGTCAGGTTTTTCAAACCCATAGCGAAAGGTATCGATGTTAAAAATATAAATCGGCTCATCGTCATCAATGCCAGTATCACCGAGTCTTAGTCCCAGTTCAAGCCCCAGTCCAAGCGCTACTGTTTCAGCTTGTCCCGCTGTCTCGCCATCAAGCGTATGAATCATAAAATTGCGCACACCCAAGCGCGTTAATCGCTCAGCAACAAATTGCGGGGTATCATACACATCGCGCACGATAAGCAAAAATAAATCGGTACTAAAATAGCGCTCAAACGACTTGATTGCCAAATCAAACACAATGGTATCGGCAATCGACAATTGATATTTAGGCACCTCAAAGCCTGCCTTAAAAAAACGACTGCTTAGCCCTGCCATTGGAATTACGAACATGTCACTGCCTCCATCACATACATTTTGTATAGACGATACGCATTGAGCAGCATGGCGCGCTGGCGATCGGGTCTATCTGCGTGCAAGGGTAGCATGGATAAAAACAATAACACCACCGCTGGCATGATAGATTCTGTGGTCATGCCATTGACCCAGGTGCCTACCAAAAATTCTTGCTGGATTTGCTCCAAACGCTTATCAATATCAAATCGTATATCGCTACCGCTAGCGCTATCGATAATTTCATAACGCCCTGCGATGATAAAATCATACATACCAATCACAGAATGGGTGAGCTTGGCTAAATCATAGCTTGCGTTGCCAAAAATACTAAAATTGCCGTTAGAATCCGTGCCCCGTGGGTCAAAAACTTTTACCCGGCGACCGCGCATGTCATACATGATGTTGCTAAAACATAAATCGCCATGCATGACACTCACAGTGTTTGGCAGTGCCAAGGCTTTGTCGATACAATCTTGCGCAATCTCTAGCGTACTGCCAAGCATCGTTCCATCATATATTACAGGTTTGTTCAAATCGACATCGGCATCATCAGCATACGCATACAGGCGCTTTAAGGTTTTTTTATGGTACAAATCTTCGGCATACGATTTGGCAAACCCGGTTTCGATATGGCGATGAACATCGGACTGATTGGCCATACTAAAAAATTCTTTTAATAGCTGAAAAATATGTTGCCAAAATTCAGTGGTATTTAAGCCATGCACATACAACTCATTGAGCGGTAATAATGGCAAGAACTCTAAGCTATAACTAAACTGTCCGTCCACTTGCTGATAATCAATCAACTGCGGGGTAAAACGTCTAAGTGGCGCAGGAATATGGGTGTACCAATAAATTTCTGCTTCAATTTTGTTGTTGTCGTCACTGCTTTTGGTGACAATACCTTCACGAATCTGCAGTGAATTAAAGGCGCGTTCGGTGGTCATATTGGCGCGGGCATGAATATAATGCACAAAATTACTGCAATCATAATACGGCTCAATGTTGACCGATTTCATTGCGATAGCTTGTTGGTACAAATAAATCGCCCGTACAAAATTTTTCTTACTAATCGCTAGGGCTTTAATTAACTCCAGCCGTGAGGAAAAGGCAAAATAGCCAATCCAATCGGTGGGGTTTTCTTTCATTTTTTTGGTTTGTTGCCAGTCGTATTGGCGCGTTTTATCTGACACACCAATACAATCTGAGTAATCAACTAAGTGTGGTAAAAATACATCCCCTTGGATGATACGAATATGCTGGTATGATTTATCAATGGCTAGATTAAGCACATATAAAATGGTCTCGGACAATGCCAAATTTTCAGGGATTGTCACCACATCAATGGGAAGTGACTCAATCACTGCTTTTTCATTGAGTGTCAAGGTATAAGCCTCGGGTAGTGACAATAGAATTTTTTCATGGGGGAATTGTTGGCGTACCACATCGACTTGCAGCTGTAATAGTTTTTTATTGCCGATGGGCAGCATGCAAGGTGGAATGCGCCCAATTTCTGCTTCAAATTCGGCATTGACATAGGAAGAGGCGTTAATGAGTATCATGGCGTTAAATTACCTTAACTGTCGTTATTGTTGTTTTTATTTTTTATTAAGGTGTTAAATCAAGTAACTGGCAAATCTCTACATAGCTTAACTTGACCAATTCGTCGGGTCGAATAGCTTTGTCATCTACATAAAACCCTTCAAAGCCGCACCAAGGTTTACCTACGTATAATTCATCATACGGGATATCATGTCGTCCTAGCCAATCGATGATAATTGGCAAGGTGTTTTTATTAATAGCGCCAATATTGCCTTGATAGGTGCGCATATTGCGACTGGTATTGATAACAATGGTAAACCCTTGTCGATGGTATTCTTTAAGTTTTTCGACAACTTCGGTAATCGGTTGGGCATTGGCATAGTCGCCGTTTTGGGTGGTGCATAGGGTATCATCTAGATCAAAGATAAGCCGCTTCATTGTTATTATTTTCCTAAGGGGGTAGTGATAGACTTAAACTAAAATTTTTTGTATTTTTAATAAAATCAAGTATTTGATTATTATTTTAACTTCAATACCTTAAAACTAATTCCTGCCAAATCATATTACTTATTCATTACTTATTGTAATTTTAGGTAAGAACACAAGAAGAAAATCGATTATAGGGCTTAATCATAATGCTTAATATTGGCTAGACCACTTTTAACCAATTAATCAATCGATGTTGACAATTTTTGAGAGTAAGCCATAGCACGAGAAATGCAGGAAAAAGCGGGTGAGAGGCTGATGAATCTAAATGAAATAGGTTGTGATTTGATGAAAGATTGGCTCTTATTAACGATGAGCTAACAGGCTAAAAGATTAAAAGGCTAAAAGGCTAAAAGAACGGTAAGCAAAACGCGCCAAGGCGCGAAAAATTTATTTGATAGCGACGTGACTATGGACTTTGTACATACGACCCAGTGCGTTTTTCCAGCCACGGGCATAGGGCATAAAGGCTTGGCAATTATCTAAATGATAGCCATAGCCTGCATTGCCATACGCCATCAAAAAACTGCCATCCAAAAAGCCTGACTGCCCTATGACAAAGCCATTACCTTGATTAAATCGCGCTTCAGCGCCGTTACCGAGCAAGGTGGCATTGATTGCAGTATAGCCATGACCTCCATTTTGGTTGGCATTGGCATGGGTGATATCGATACTGGCGTGATGACGGGCAAAATAGCCGCCGACGACGTTTTCATTGCCAAGACTGCGATTGGCTAAAATACGCCCGCCATTGTCAGCAAAATAGCCATAGCCATAATTGCGAAAGGCATTGGTACGTCGGTTGATGCTATTGCAGCTTAGCACGCCACTGTGCAGCGCCAAAAAGCCATGTTTGTTTTCGCTGGCACTGGCATCATGGCACCACATAGAGCCATTGGTGAGTGCATAAAACCCTGCGATATGGTTGTGTGCAGACACGCTGTTATCGGCATTGACAAAGCCGCTGGATTCCGCGCAAAATCCAAAACCCAACTCTTCATCCAAATGCGCGCAGTGATACGCCTCGCATTGCTGGGCATCTATCGAGCCCCCATACGCAAAAAATCCGACATCCCCCGCAAACTGTACAATCACCCCAGGCTCACAGCGGATACTTGAGCCAAAGCGGGCGGCAACCCCATAATAAAACTTATTGATACGGACCTTTGACCCCACGAGTACTTGGCTATTGTAATTGCACATGATACCGGCACCATAGCCTTCATCTTGCCACTGTCCATAGCCCAAAAACGCCTTCGTACCATTGATAGTCATGCCATCGATTTTAAAAATACCATTGCCTCGTTGCATCAAAAAGCCACAGCGGTTATGGGTATCATCAAAATGTAACTGCACCTTATCAGGATTGTCCAAATTGCCAATAATCTCTACCCGATCACTAAAAAAATCAATTTCAACTTGGCTTAAATAATACTCGCCATCGGCAATTTTGATTTGGATAAAGCCTTTATCCCCCAAATTATGTAATTGGCTTTTACAATAAGCCAAAGCCGCGTGAATAGTCGGGAAGGTTTGCGGCACGTCAATACGTTGCCAGCGGTTGGATACTTTTTTAATCATAATAACAGCAAGCTAACAAGTGATATGGCACTCAAAATGAGTGGGTCGACCATACATCGCCAAAAAACCTAGCGATAGTCAAAGCCATTGCAATTATCTAGGAAATAGCCGCTGTAATATGTTGGGTTTTCTTAGTGAATATGAAGTTTTTTATGACGTTTTAGGTTTTGCCAATTTTTCACTCAACGAATTCGCGACCCAGGCAGGACCAATCAATAAAAATTGTAAGTCTTCAAAAAATGACGGTTTTTTGCCTTCAATTTTGTGACCGACAAATTGCCCAATCCACGCTACCACAAATACGCCAAACCAAAACTTAAACCCAAATGGCAAGATAGCAATCGCTGCTAAGCAAAACAGTACAAACATGCCCATAGCAATAAATAATTGCGTAGACAAGCGTAGATAAAACAGCATTACCAAAGCAATCAATACCAACGTAAACGCCGCCTGCCATGACATGCCCATGCCTAAAATACTGGCAAAAATCGTGGGTACGCACAGCCAATGAATTTTTTTATTGATGGGATGTTGGTGGCTCACGGCGTAGTCAGCCAGCCAGCTTTGTAGGGATTTTTTTGAATGAAGCAGGGTCACGCTTGCCATAATCTTCTTCCTTAAAGATAATAAACACAATGAAAAAAATTGCTGATAAAAAAATGGGTGTGAATCCCATCAGTTACCACTGAATCGTATCACACCCTAGTCGTTTGTCAAATCAGCGACTTTACCCTGATAGGTTTTGATATCAGTGGCTTTTGATACCAGTAACTATTACGCCAAGCCTTTGGCTTTTTGCTCACTGCGATACCACTCATACAGACCCACAAACGCATTGATTTGGTACACCATGGTTTGAATGGCAAAAATATAATTTTGCGACATCAAGTTGACAATCAGCCAGACAAAATTCACTGCAATCCATAACCACCAGTTGAATGAATAGCGTAAAATCATCGTGGCTTGCGCTGTGATAGATAGCACAAATGCCAACACATTAATCCAAAAAAAATCAATCACGCCCAAAAATTTACTGCCATCGTTGGCGACCACGCCATAACCCATCGACGCTAGCCAATTATTGACAGTTGGAAATAATGCCAAGCCAATTGCGATAAAGGCAATGGTTACCAACCACACAATTTTATTGGCTGATTTGGGAATCATATTGCCATCGCCATCGGTATTTTTTGACCAATAAAAAATGCCATATAAATGGGTAAAAAAGTTAAACAGCGGCGCGAGCATCAAACCCACCGCACCCGCGGTTCCCTGTACAATGGTTTCACCTGCCGTTGCCAACATACCAAAGCCATTACCTGCGATATTGCGGCGAAAACTCAGCGATACCACACACAATAGCCCGATAAAAGACACCCCCAAATAAAACCAGTCCAACGCTCGATGTTCTGTGGTCAACCAAAAGACCGTAGCCAGTGCCACCACCCCAAAAAAGAACCATACCACCGTCCATTCTTGTGCCCATTCACCGGTAATTTTATCCAAAATCGCAATTCGCATTTCGCCTCCAACAGTCATTACAACCATGACAACATTTTTTTAACTAAGTTTTAAAAAATCAAACCAAAAACTTTTAGCATATTTGCCAAGCATGTCTACCAAGTATGTCTAGAAAATTATTTTATGCCTCGATATCTTGGTAGTGGTGAAAAACGTGTGCATCAATGAGCGCAATCGCATCCAAGAATCGCTGATGATAGTCTGGACTATCAATAAACAGCGGCGCAATATGATGACGGGCAAAGATTTTTTTTAAACGATTTTCAAAACGCTCACGCTGGGACTCGCTGCCTAAAGAGCGCATCCCATCGGCGACCCAAGGGGTGTTATTGGCAAGCATCAGGATATAATCTAAGCGAAATTCATCGATACAGGCGGTCAAAAACGGGTGGGTACGCCCTTCATATTCTTCACAGAATGCTTGCGTGGTCACAAAATCTGTATCTACCAAGGTGATTGGGGCAGGGGCAAAGCGTTTGGCAGCGCGTATGGCTTGTTCATGGTCAGTTGCCATGAGCGGATAGTCATCGTATTGCATACCAAGCTCAGTACCGCCCAAATCGGTTTGCACAAACAGCCGTCCCATTTCTAAGCCATAGCTTGCGCCATAATAGTTGGCTAATTTATGCAGTAGTGTGGTTTTACCTGAGCTTTCACCACCCACCAATGCCACAGTTTTGGTGTAGTCACCTCGCGCTTGCGGATGAATCGCTGACCAATACAGCGCGGGGTTATTGTGAATCTTGCGGCTATCAAAACCGTGCTGGCGTGGCGTGGTCACCACAGGTAAATGTAAATCATAATCGACAAACGGATGGGTTTCATCCATAAACACAACCGGGGTTACTGTCTCTGCCGCATCGCTAGACGCGCTCAACTTAGGATAACGTTGTTGCAAATCCGCTAATACCGCATTGACCTGATCAACGCTCAAATCTTGATAATTATCTTCATACGAGGGTGTTACTAAATCAGGTAAAATCTCTATATGCACAAACGGCAAATCAGCAAATGCCATGGTCATCCAGCGCGCTTTATCCTTTAAATCAATGGAAAAATTTGAATTTGGCGCAGGGTGAGCGGTAATAAAAATACATAAATCTTTGACTTGCCCAGACGCATGCAAAATCGTTCTTACATGCCCTAAATGCAGCGGCTCAAAATGCCCAATAATGATACCCACATCTTGCATCATGCTTTCCTCAACACTTTATCATGGTTTTTTTAACTATTTTTTAGCGACTTGATTTTTTGATTGCTTGGATAGATATCCCTAGTAAGGATATAAAGTAATGCTATGATAATCGATTAGCCCCGATGAAGTTACAATCGTTTGTAACGCTAGTATCACAATTTGTAAGAATCGGTGTACACACGCTACCAAACACGCTAAATATAGATGATAACACTCCTCGGTATAGTCGCTCATGATAATAATGCTGTAGAAAAAGTTACCAAAAGAAACATCATTCTACGTTTTGTCACCCAACACACCTCTGCATTTGCTTATAATAAATCGTAACCAAAACATAGTATCTTTAACCAATAATTTTAGCTGATGGCATTAAGTTTTAAAGATGTTAGGTTTTAAATAAGTCCTAAGTGGTTTTCTTTATTTTTAACAGGTAAAAAATTGAATGGCAAATAAACTGGTAAAACTTCATCGCTCTCAGAATCATCGTATGATTGCAGGTGTGCTGGGGGGTATTGCAGAGTATTTAGGCTGGAATGTAACATTGGTGCGTTTGTTGTTTGTGATTATCTCAACGGCAAGTGTCGCAGTGCCAGGTATTTTGATATATATCGTGTTATGGATTGTCATGCCAAATGCTACCCAAAATTCCTATCGTACGGTTTGATGGGTGTATAGGTTTATTTGTAGCACAGCTAAACAGTTAAAAAAAGAAATATTATAAATAATAACAACTAGCTATAACAATAACTATAAACTTCTCCACTTTTCCTCCTGCCCAGATAATACATTATCTGGGTATTTTTTTAACCTAAAAAAAGCCTTAAGGGAATGCTTAAGGCTTTTGTTTATATCAAAAATCTTGAAAAAATTGACTATGGCACAAAACGTACAGGCTCGGCAATCACTTGCTGGGCGCGTTCTGCGACTTTATCAAAACGGTGGATGCTGTTACCTTGGTTGTCAACAGCGACCGTCACCGGCATATCTTCTACTTCAAACTCATAAATGGCTTCCATACCTAGCTCTGGGAAGGCAAGCACTTTAGCGCCTTTGATAGCTTTTGATACCAGATAAGCGGCACCGCCCACTGCAATCAGATAAATTGCGCCATGTTTGGCGATGACTTCACAAGTCGCAGGGCTACGCTCGGATTTACCAATCATTCCAATCAAGCCTTGATCCAAGATTGTGTCGGTGAATTTATCCATACGCGTTGAGGTGGTGGGACCCGCAGGACCGACCACTTCATCGCCCACTGCATCGACAGGACCGACATAATAAATAAAGCGATTTTGTAAATCCACGGGTAGGGCTTCGCCTTTGGCAAGCATATCGACCATGCGTTTATGCGCGGCATCACGACCCGTCAAGATTTTACCACTAAGTAGTAAAGTATCACCGATGTTAAACTGACCTAAGGTTTCTTTGGTTAAGTCGTTAACATTGACTTTAATCACGTCATCGGAGCCAAAGGACACTTCTGGCCAATCTGATAGGGAAGGGACAGGCAAGGCTGCTTCACCTTGACCGTCTAGGGTAAAGTGAATATGACGAGTCGCTGCACAATTTGGAATCATGGCAACGGCTTTGCTTGCGGCATGGGTAGGAAAGTCTAGTACTTTCACATCTAGCACGGTAGTCAAGCCGCCAAGGCCTTGGGCGCCAACGCCAAGCTCGTTCACTTTGTCATACATATTGAGACGTAAGCGCTCAACGCTATCAAGCTCGGCACCGCTTTGGGCTTTGGCTTGTAAATCATGGATATCGATGTGTTCCATGAGTGAGCGTTTGGCAAGCATCATGGCTTTTTCTGGTGTACCACCGACACCAATACCTAAGATACCAGGTGGACACCAACCTGCCCCCATTTGGGGAACGGTTTTTAACACCCATTCTTCAATCGAATCTGAGGGGTTTAGCATCGCAAATTTTGCTTTGTTTTCTGAACCGCCACCTTTTGCGGCACAAATCACATCAACTTTGTCACCGGGTACCACGCTCATGTGAATCACTGCTGGCGTGTTGTCTTTGGTGTTTTGACGTTTACTAATTGGGTCTACTAGGATGGATGCCCGTAGTGGGTTGTCGGGATTGTTGTAAGCACGGCGTACCCCTTCATTAACCATGTCTTCAACGCTCATCGCTGAGCCTTGCAAGTCCCATTGCACGTTCATACCGATATCAAGGAACACCACCGCACTACCAGTATCTTGGCAAATCGGACGATGACCCATCGCTGACATACGGCTATTGGTGAGGATTTGCCCCATGGCGTTTTTGGCAGATTGGTTGGTTTCTTTTTGCCACGCTTCATATACAGCATCAACGAAGTCTTTTGGGTGATAATAACTGATGTATTGAAAGGCGTTGGCGATAGAATTGATAAAGTCGTCTTTCTTGATGACGGTCATTGGCTAGTCCTTTTCACTGGCTAAATAGTGGCGCTATTATAGCATTGTCACTTGCTAGATTGGCAAACAAGATTGGCAAAAGGGCGTAGGAATAAGCATTTTAAACGGTCAACTCCTAAAATTTTTATCCTGTTAAAAAATTATTAACAGTTATTGGATAATACTTGGCAATGCATGATTGAGTAACTGCATAAAACTGATATGTAGCCAGCCATACATCGCCATAAATCCCACTATCAACACTATATAGCTTGCGGTGATAATTTTACCCTTTAACACAACTAAAGATGGCGGGATGAATGGGGCAGTGCTGCCAGAGTTTGGTCCACGGCCAAGATGATTGGATTGCCAAGGCGCACCACTGGCTTTATGGGCGAATAGCTGCTGCTGGCGGATAACGCGATACTGCATGACGTACACTATACCTAGCAAGCCACCTATAATTGCACCGCCCACATGACTGGCATTATCGATACCGCCCACCAAAAAACCATAGCCTAAATTAATCGCTATGACTATCAGTAACGAGCGAAAATTTAACGCGAAGTTATTGAACGATGTTTTGGTTAGCGCTGTCACCAATAGCGCCATCCCAATGCCCATGATACCGCCTGACGCACCGGCACTAATGATCGGCGGCTCACCTGCCATCACGCTATGCAAGCCCAAAAAGTTATTGAGCAAATTGCCGCCAACCCCTGATAACAAAAATAACGCTAAAAAATTGACAGCGCCAAACATCCGCTCAGCCACTTGTCCAAAATAATATAAAGCAAACATATTAAACAGCAAATGCATAAAACCAATATGCAAAAACAGGCTGGTCACCAATCGCCACGGCGCTTCACCCAGTGAAAAGGGTAAAAAATTGGCACCCCAAACAATTAACGATTGATTAGTGGGATTGGTCGGATTTACGCCAAAAAATAGCTGTAATGCAAACACCCCAACACACATTACCACTAGCGTCAACGTGGTAGGGTAATGGTGTAAAGCTTGTTGGATTGGGGATTCAAATGCCATAGCGCGCCTTATGTAAACCAATTTAAGCCAAAATTTCAAAAGAAAAAAGCCTGTATAAAATCATTATCAGCAATTCACAAACCGCAATTATAGTATGAAATGGTAACAATGTTTTGCAAACTCGTTTGCTGAATGCAAAAAATGATAAGCTAAGTGGGCGGCATTTTCGCCAAATTTTTAGCATCATAAATACAAATCATAGATAAAAATTATAGATACAAAAGGCTTTATGATAAGACGCCAATCCAAACCGCTTGTCATCCTTATTCATGGTTTGCATATGCATGCCTGGGCGATGCGACCGCTTGCCAAAAAACTCACCAAACTTGGCTATGAGTGTCACAGGTTTGGGTATTTTAGCGTCGCGCATAATCTTGCCAACCATAGCCGCCGTTTGCACCGCTGGCTTACCAGATATGAAAAAGCGGGTGTGCCTATTTATTTGGTCGGTCATAGTCTGGGTGGGCTGGTTATTCGAGACTTTTTGCAGCGCTACCCACAGTGGCAGATTACTCGCTGTGTGACACTTGGGACGCCGCATAATGGTAGCATCAGTGCCAATAACATTGTCAAAATCCTGCCTAAATTCGTCGGTCGCTCGTATCTGCAGGGGCTAGATGGCAATGCGCCGGCACTCAACGATGAAGTACAGCTAGGGAGTATTGCGGGTGTTCGTTCGGTGGGGCTTGGCAAAGTGGTATTACCCCGTAACCGTGAACTCGCCAAGCTTGAGCCGCATCTGCAGCCCAATGACGGCACGGTGTTTGTGCATGAAACCCAGCTTGCCGCTGCCAAAGACCATATCACCGTCAATGCGTCCCATACGGGACTCCTGATAAATGATGAAGTGGTGATACAAATCCATCACTTTTTGCAACAAGGGCATTTTTTGCATACAAAAAATTGTTGAGACAAAATAGGATTAAAAACCCGTCAATTCAAAGTTTTTTTAAGAATTACGTTGGGGCAAAATGCTATAATCATCCAAAGTTTTTTAGACGCTCTATTTAGCGATGATGTATTTAGCCATCATCCATTGAGCGATGGTCAGGCAAAGCTGTTGAAGAAGGTTAAGCTGTGTTGAAAGCAAGTGATGGGATGTGTTGTATGATGGGTCATAAGGTGCGTACCAATGTCAATGCGCAATCATCAGCCATCAGCGCCTTGTTAATTGCCTTGGTGAGTATATCGGGTGCGACCTTAACTGCCTGTAGCCCGTCATCGAAGCCGCCATCCACAACCTCACAATCGGCTTCGACCGCCGCTTCGAGCGCTAATGGCAATAATGCCAGTAATACCAGTGCGACGCCAAATGCCAGTATTGCGAGTACAACTGCAGCAGTGCCCAATCAACTCACGATTTACACCTCCATTGACAAAGCGGCGCTTGAGCCGTTATTAACTAGCTATGCTAAGCAAATCAATGTGCCGATTCATATCGTGCAAGATGAGCCAATGTCAATTTTGGCACGGTTAAAAGCAGAAGGTGCCAATAGCCCTGCGGATGTGATTTTGACTGAAGATGCGGGTATTTTTAGTACCGCAGTCGAAGAAGGGCTGTTACAACCCTTTAATGCCGAAAAAGCAGTGGCTCATGTCCCAGAGCGTTATCGTGATCCTGATGGCAATTGGATTGCGTTATCTAGCTACGCGCGTACCGCGGTGTATGATAGTCGTGTACTCCATACCAATGATATCTCAAGCTATGCCGACTTGTCTAAATTAAAGTGGTCACAAAAACTGTGCCTAAGCCAAGGCAAATATATCCCTAATCAATCACTGGTGGTCAATCTCATCAATAATCTGGGCGATAAACGTACCCAAGAAGTGATGCAAGGCTGGCTTGCCAATCTAAGCGTGCCCGTGCTGCTGGATGACAGTGAAGTGCTAAAAGCCATAGAAAGCGGTAAATGCCAAATCGGTCTGGTCAACAGCAACCATTACGGACGCTATCTGCAAGCGCACCCCAATACCCCGATTAAAATCAAATGGATTAATAAGGGCTACGGCGGCGTCAGTACCAACATTACAGGGGTTGCCATTCCGCATGCCGCCAAGCATACCGAGTTGGCGCTGGGGCTGATTGAATGGCTGGCTGCCAAAGATCAGCAATCGCTGTATGCCAGTTTAAGCAATACCTTTCCGATTGACCCCAATGCCGAAGCCTCAGTATTACTCAAGTCTTGGGGGGATATCGAAGTCAGCCCGATACCTGTTAGATTTTATGGTGAAAGACAAGCGCTGGCTGTCGATTCAATGCAGCAAGCGGGTTATTACTAATTAGCTTTGCCCACCAAAAAATGCAAATAACGACCTAGCCATTTATATGGGTCTTGCCCGCTATAGGCGACTTCCATATCAATCACCGCTTGTGGATTGGTATGCCCACCACGCTTGAGCGGTGAGTAATCATGAAACACCCGTAACCCTGAGGTATGCAAGATTTGGTAGTGATGGTCATTAATCCATGCAATCACCTCATCTTTTGCCACCGGGTGATTGGGCGTCAAACTGCCATTATCAGCTTTAAAATCTTTGTTATGTAGTAGATTAAAATTGCCCATCACCAAGTTACGGTACACAAAGCTGGCAGGGTTATAAAAACACAGCGATAGCACCCCTTTTTCAGCGCCATCATCGACAAGCCACCGATCAAAAAAATCCATAATCAGTTTGGGCTCAGCCAACCACTCAAGCACCGCATGGCATAGGATTAAATCGTATTTGCCCGTTAATTTATCATCCAATTGTTGATAAGGGCAGGTATGCCAGGTGATATTTTGTGCCGCTTCGCCTGCGTTTTGTTTGGCAATCTCAAGCATATTGGCGGAGATGTCATTGATGGTGACGTCATGCCCGTCTTTGGCAAGTTCGATACTGATTTGCGCCAAGCCTGCACCAACATCCAATACGCGAAGGGGTCGGTTGTGTGTCTGTTGCCATGACTTTACCCAACCAAAAATATCATGGCGCAGCACGGCAAGGCGAATTTCACCTTTTAAGCCGCCGTATATTTTTTTTTCAAAATGCGCGCTGATGTCATCAAAATTGCGGTCTTGGTTCATCATACAAGATTTTTCAGTCCGCGCTGTTTTTCGCGTTGATAATCACGCTCTTTTAAAGTGGCGCGTTTATCGTGCAGTTTTTTACCCTTAGCAAGGGCTATTTCGCATTTGACGCGTCCATGACTCCAGTACACTTTGAGCGCTACACAAGTATGACCTTTTTGGTTAACCATGCCAAAGAGCTTATCAATTTCGCGGCGGTGCAGCAGTAGCTTACGGGTGCGAAGGGGGTCAGCGACAATGTGAGTCGATGCCGATAACAGCGGCTGAATGTGCGCGCCGAACAAAAAGGCTTCACCATCTTTAAAAATCACATAGCTTTCGGTGATACGCATTTTACCCGCACGGATGGATTTGACTTCCCAACCGAGTAGCTCAAGCCCGGCTTCAAAGCTTTCTTCAATAAAATATTCGTGACGCGCTTTTTTGTTGCTAGCAATCAGGCTAGGCATTTTTGGTTTTTTAGTCATTTAGGTTTCCTTGCTGCAACATCGCGGACGTACCCAATGCTGCACAGCGTGTTTTAATCATCTTATTGCCATAATCTCATTACAACAATCGGGTTGCCATAAATCAGTATGATAAGCCGTTTAATATGGCGATAAATCCCAATAAATCAATTCATAGATTTTGATTACTAAGTTTAAGTTTTTGATTATGGGGCTTTGGATTACTAAGCTTTTTATTGCTAGGCTTTACCCTAAGTTTTCATTCAGCTTTGGGTAAAATGCTGCAAAGCTATCATGATAACACGCTAAACACAAATTGATAGTGAGATTTGATTGTTAATTGGGGTCAAATTTTGCTAGGATTAGCAACAAACTAGCAATCTTTGTTTTAGCCGTATTGTTAGCACCAAATAGCGCCTTATTTATCATATAGAGACAGCCATGTCAGCAGCCAGCCAGCCACTTGCCAATCACTATACCAAAATTATTTATCCCGGCACGTTTGACCCGATTACCAAAGGGCACCTTGATTTGATTAAGCGCGCTTGCCGCCTGTTTGATGAGGTGATTGTCGCGGTGGCGATTGGTCATCATAAAAAACCGCTATTTACGTTAGAGGAACGGATTGGATTGGTAGAAAAAGCCTGTCATGATAAAGGCTTGAGCAATATGTCGGTGATTGGTTTTGATGGGTTGTTGGTGGATTTGGCAAAAAATCAACAAGCCACAGGTGTACTGCGTGGACTGCGGGCGATGTCAGATTTTGAGTATGAATTTCAGCTCGCCAATCTCAATCGTGAACTAGACCCAAACTTTGAAGCGGTGTTTTTGACGCCATCGCAGCAATATTCTTTTATCTCCTCAACGCTGGTGCGCGAAATTGGCAAATTAGACGGTGATGTGAGTAAATTTGTACCGCCGTGTGTCGAAGAAGCATTTGAACGAAAAAAACAACAGGGTTGGTAAGTCGTGGTAAAATAAACATTTCTTGGTAAATGTTTTAAAAGCTATGGCATTAATAATCACTGATGAATGTATCAACTGCGATGTCTGCGAGCCACTTTGCCCCAATGATGCGATTTATGTGGGCGAGTTGATTTATGAAATTGACCCTGCGCTGTGTACCGAGTGTGTCGGTCATTTTGATGAGCCGCAGTGTTCGCTGTTTTGTCCTGTACCTGATTGTATCCCAAAAGATCCTAACTATCTGGAGACGCCAGCGCAGTTGCTGCTCAAATTTGAGCGCATTACTCAAACTAAAACCAGTCAATAAATTTTTATAACCGCTATTTTTAATAACGTCGATTTTTAACAAAGCTATTGTAGATAAGGAATGTCTATGCCCGCCAATAAAGCTGAACTGAGTGCTTTTCTAAAGCAATCTTTCCCCCAAGCCAACTGCCATATCGAATCGGTGGGTAACGGTCAAGCCATTGTATCACATCCTATCGGTGAGGATGAGTTACGACCGGGTGGTACGGTATCAGGGCCTGTGATGATGAAAGTGGCCGATGTTGCGCTATATGTGGCTATTTTGGGCGAAATCGGTATCGTCCTGTTGGCAGTGACCACCAATCTTAACGTGTCTTTTCTGCGAAAACCTTCTGCACAAGCCAACCTTATCGCCAAATGCCAGCTTATCAAAGTGGGGCGCACGCTTGCGGTAGGCGATGTATTGATTTACTCAGAAGGTGATGACAGACCTGTAGCGCATGCAGTCGGTACATATGCGTTGCCTGCTGACCGTGACTAAATAGATAAAGCCTGTTATAATGGTTGTCTTGGCAGACCAGACGAACGCTGTACCGCAAGATTTTATCAAGCGGTAGGGAGGAAAGTCCGGGCTACACAGGGCAGAGTGCCAGCTAACGGCTGGGGGGCGTAAGCCTACGACAAGTGCAGCAGAGAGTAGACCGCCTTAGCAATAAGGTAAGGGTGAAAGGGTGGGGTAAGAGCCCACCGCATGACTGGTAACAGCTCATGGCAAGGTAAACTCCACTCGTAGCAAGACCAAATAGGTGTCCGTATGGCGTTGCCCGCGTTGGACACGGGTAGGTTGCTTGAGCGTATTGGTAACGATACGCCTAGATGAATGTTCGTCCTAGACAGAACCCGGCTTATCGGTTTGCCATGCTTATTTTAATCAACCTATTGTTATCAATAGGTTTTTTATTTTTGTGGTCGACACTCGTGCCTTTTTAACTTCCTGATTATCATAAAGCGTGAAACTAGCTTAACTTGCCGATTTGGTAGATTTGAAATTAGCCACTAACCTTGAAATGGCAGGGTGAAATTTCGGATACGCATAAAGCGTTTACTAAACAGTGATTTGATAGGTTGTTGCGGCGTGATGTAAGTGATTCTTTGCTCTGACATGATATCAATCAGCTTGACGACTTCCTGCATGCCCCAACTATAGACATCAAATGATTCTATAAAAGCATGGTGTTTAAAGGTATAGGAATGCTTAGATAAATCAAAACAACCCATAAACCAGTTGTCAAATACGGCGTTTGAAATATAGCCTTGACCAATGATTTTGAGATGGGTGTGGCGATTATCTTGTTTTAAAGCATGCAGCAAGTTTGCACACGCTAACTCATCGCCTTCATAATACTGAAAAAACTTACCCGCATCGTACAGCAAAAAACCAGTGATACCAGAGCGGGTATTATTTTTAATAGATTGATTCAGAATGTGGGTAAATGTATGTTGATTTAACGCCGCAGTCAGCGTTATCTCACTACAATAAGCCATAAAGTATTTTTGCGACATCCCAACAGTCCTTGGTAAGTGGTACGTGAATATCAACTTCAAATAATTGCTATTATCCGCTACAACTGCTTGCAATATTATATAAATTTGCAAAATAAAATAGTCATGATAGTCAATATTAGAAAAAATACCAAACTATATTTGTGTTGTAATTCTAAAATCTATCCTATATTTGACCCATATCGTGAGTGAAAAAAAACCGCCTGAATCAGCGGCTTATTAACCCAAAAGCAACCCAAAAAAACTCAGAAACATAAGTAACGCAAAAGTTACTTCAAGGATGGCGGCTGATGAGAGTACCAACACCTTTATCAGTAAAGACCTCTAGCAAAGTCGCATGAGGAACACGACCATCGACAATCACTGCACTTTTTACCCCGTTTTTTACCGCTTCTAGCGCATAGCTGATTTTTGGAATCATGCCGCCAGAGATAGTACCATCGGCAATCATCTCATCCACTTTGGCAGGGGTAAGTCCAGTAGCAACATTGCCTTCTTTATCAAGCACCCCTTTGATGTTGGTGAGTAAAATCAGTTTTTCTGCGAGCATGAACTCAGCAACTTTCCCCGCCACCACATCGGCATTTATATTGTAAGTATTGCCTTCATCATCCACGCCAAGCGGTGCGATGACAGGAATAAAGTTAGAGGCAATCATCAAATCAATCACATCACGATTGATGCTGACCACATCACCCACAAATCCTAAGTCAATTTGTTGTTCGTTGCCTTGTTCATCCGTTTTGGTCATCGGTAATTTTTTAGCGCGAATGAGACTGGCATCTTTACCGGTTAAGCCAATAGCACGACCACCGTGTTTGTTGATGAGATTGACGATAGATTTGTTGACGCTACCACCAAGGACCATTTCCACCACATCCATGGTGGCTTTGTCGGTCACTCGCATGCCATCAATGCGGTCAGAGCTGCGTCCCAATTCTTTAAGCAAGTTATCGACTTGTGGACCGCCGCCATGGACGACGACAGGATGAATGCCGACGGTTTTTAACATGACGATATCTCTGGCAAAAGAACTCTCTAATATCGGATCAGTCATGGCATTGCCGCCGTATTTGACTACCATTACTTTACCTTCAAAACGCTGGATGTAGGGTAGTGCTTCGGTCAACACGTCAGCGGTATGCATGGCTTGCTCAAGATCTAATGCCATTTCAAATCCTTATATAATTTTGCTAGAGACGTTTTTTAAAATGCGTTTTTAACAGCGGTGTTTATACAGGCTGAATTTGTGCGACTTGTTCGGCAAGGTTGTCATCAATCGTGCGACATAAGTCAACAAAAATAGATTGAATATGCCGCAGCTCAGCAACGTCATTGGCAGAAAAACGCACGGTCAAAAAACTGCCCGTATTTGACTTGCGTAAAATACCAAATCCCTCCGCAAAATCCAAGCGTAACCCATCAATCGTATTGACATTTTTGACCGCAAATGAGGATTTTAACCGTTTAAACGGCTTTTTCCCCAGTGCCGTGATACGAGCAATCACGGTTTGACCATAATGGTTATCCGCGATAGGTAAGTACATATCCGCCGTACTAATACAAGTGGGCAAACTTGCTAGGATATCGTTAAGGCTAATAGGTTGATGGCTCAGCCAATTGAGCAAGCGGGCAGCCGCATACATGGCGTCGTCATGTAGCACAAAATAGCCATCGTTAAAAATAAAATGCCCTGATAATTCACCTGCAAAAATCGCGTTGTCTGATTTGTTTTGTAGCGACTTTCGCATCAAGCTACTGCCAGTTTTGGTCATCATCGGGGTGGCGCCATGCGAAGCGATGAGACTGGGCACATGATGCGAGCATTTGACATCAAAAATGACTTTTTTAGCAGTTGATGTATGCGCACTGGGCAATTCTTCAATGGCAATGCGAGAGAGTAGATAAAGCAAATTGTCAGGGCTAATCATCTGACCCTGTGCATCAATTACCATCACCCGATCGCCATCACCATCAAAAGCCAAGCCAATATCTGAGCCTGTAGCTTTGATTGTTTGAGCTAACTGCGTCAAGCGATTGGACTGCGTAGGGTCTGGGTTGCCTTGGGGAAAATTGCCATCGGGGGAGGCATTTAGCATGATGCAACAATAGCCAAGCTGGCTAAATAGAGCCTCTGCAAAATCACTGGTCGCACCATGCATACAGTCGATGACAATTTGCTGGGGTGCATGAAAATGGGTAGTTTGAGCGCGTCTGGATTGATTGATGTAAGCAAAAGCCTGCTCGATAGCTTGGATATAAGTTGCAAAAAAATCCTTGGGCGTTGTATAAGTAGTTTGCCTGATAGCAGCAATAAGCCTATCATCAGGCACAATGGCTTTGTAGCCAATTAAAGCCTCATAAAGCTGCTGCACATCATCACCGCTTGGCGACTCATGATTGATGAGCCATTTAATGCCATTGATATGTTTTTGCGAATGACTGGCGGTGACCATCAGCCCATTACCGGAAAATTGCTGAGCCATAAACGCCATCATCGGCGTGGTTGTCAATCCCAACCACTGCACTACTAGACCTGCTTGCTGGCAAGCATACGCCATATATTTGGCAATTTCTTGGCTCTGGTGGCGAGCATCATAACCAATGACAACCGTAGGCTTGTTCGCCGCTAAAGTTGGCGTTGTGGCTGCCAGTTGCTGAGCATGTAAAAAACGCTCAGCAAACGCCCTTGCCAATGACCAGACAAAATCATCGGTAAATAAGGTGACATCACCACGAATATCGTAAGCTTTAAAAAGAGATTTTTGCGGAAAAAAAGGATGAATAAACAGAGTATTCATAGAAAACACATCTAACTGATTTTATACCACCAAAATCATAGCATTGAAATTTGGTAAGTTAATTAAATACTCTGTTATAAATTGTTAAAAAAAAATGAGAAAACGGTAACAATTAATGGGTTCCCGTTGAGCCAAAACCGCCTTCACCGCGTATACTGATATCTGAAAATTCCGCTACAATCTCAAAAGTCGGACGTGCAATCGGCACCACCAAGTACTGCGCCATTTTTTCGCCAGGTTGTAACACATAATCGGTTTGACTACGGTTCCAGATAGAGACCATTAATTCGCCTTGGTAATCCGCATCAATCACGCCTGTTAAATTACCAAGGACGATACCATGCTTATGCCCAAGCCCAGAGCGCGGCATGATAAAGCCGACATAATCAGGGTCTTGAATATAGATGGCGAGTCCTGTACCAATCAACTGGCTTTCACCAGATTTTATAGTGATAGGCTCATCGATACAAGCACGTAAATCTATACCCGCCGAGCCGTCTGTTGCCCGATGAGGTAGGGGAAATTTATCATCATTACCAATTTTGGGGTTTAAAATCTTGACTTGTACTTGCTTCATGCTTACCAACTTATGTTAAATTTATAAAAAAATGTATAAAAACCACTATATTATAAACCTAAATGGCACGATACTGGAGATTGCAAATTTTTTTGTGTAAACCTTTAAAGGCAGCCTAAAATAGCATCATACTAACTAGTAAACAAATATTCTATATTAATACCCCTCCACCCGATGTCCATATAACATCACAAACTGACGCATAGCAGGTTTCCAATTTTGAATCGGCATCGTCCATTTTTGCATCGTATTGATCAGCGCCATATAAATTGCCTTAAACACCGCATCATCATTCGGGAAAGTCTTTTTGGTACTTGTGACTTTTCTTAAGCTGGCATTCAATGATTCAATGGTATTGGTGGTATAAATTACTCGTCTAATATCTTTTGGATAATCAAAGAACGTGGTTAAGCGACCCCAGTTCTCCTGCCATGACTTGGAAATCTGTGGATGTTCGCCATCCCATTTTTCGGCAAATGCTAAAAGGTTATCTTCCGCCTCAGCAAGGGTATCAGCCCCATAGATGGTTTTTAAATCTGTGGCGATTTCCTTTCTTTGCTTATAACTGACGTATTTAAGCGAGTTTCTGACTTGATGCACAATACACAGTTGAACCTTGGTTTTAGGAAATACCGTTTCAATCGCTTCAGGAAAGCCTTTTAGCCCATCACAGCAAGCGATAAAAATATCATTCACTCCACGGTTTTTTAATTCGTTCATCACTGAAACCCAGAATTTAGCGCCCTCATTCTTGGCAATCCAAAGACCGAGTAATTCCTTACGTCCTTCGGTATTAATGCCTAAAGCCAGATAAACACATTTATTATGGGCAATGCCTTCTTCTCGGTTTTTCACCACCAATCCATCAAGATAGACGACAGGATAGACTGATTCTAATGGACGTTGTTGCCATTGCTTGACTTCATCAAGCACGCTATCGGTGACCGTTGAAATAAAGGTGGAGGAAACGTCAACGCCATAGATTTCTTTTAAATGCGCTTGTATGTCACGGGTGCTCATGCCGCGAGAATACAGGGAGATAACCTTGTCATCAAAGCCGTTTAACGTGCGTTCATGTTTTTTAACAAACTGTGGGTCGAAACTGCCTTCACGGTCTCTGGGAACATCAAGTTCAATGTGACCAAAGTCGGTACGGACGGTTTTTTTAGTGGTGCCGTTACGGGCATTGCCTTTTTTACGAGCGGGTTTGCCCGCAAGCATTGCGGTTTCTTCGCTTATGGTGCTAGGCTGGGTATTTTCGTCTTCATCTGATCGTGGTTCGTCCTCTAGCAAATCATTATTGGGTTCATGATTGATGAAGTCGTCAAGGGTATCTTTCTGAGCTTTGCCTTGATAGTCATGTTTGGCATAGCCAAGATGATGGGTCATTTCGGCTTGTAAGGCTCGTTCAGCAAGTCGTTTGGTGAGTTGTTTTAAGATACCGTTTTCACCTAATATTTGTTCGGGTGTTTGATAATCTTTTAATAGTTCGTCAAGTAAAACTTCTGTTGATTCTTTCATGTAAATGTTCCTGTGTAAATCCTTGTGTTAAAATTGGGTTTACACAAAATATTTTACAGTCTCCTTACGTAACTTTATATCAGTAACAATAAAGTAGTCTGCAATTTTCATGGTGAGCCCAGTGTGCCTTGTTATCATGAAATACAGCAATTCGTTTGTGATAGATTTCGTGAAGAAAAAACATTTAGGGATCATCTGAGAATTCGGACCATATTGTACGCTAAGGAATTTTGTTGAGTATCATACCATTATAAATTAGCATGATAATAGCACTAGCCTATGGAAAAAATCTGTTTTCCATAAGTTTTTTATTTGTCTGAAAATGAATTAATTTACCAAATTTTGATACTTTATTAAGTCCAATATTATCAAACTATGCATATATTCATCAAAAAGGATTTAGTATGAGTATTATTTTCTATTTAACGCCAATAACTTGAATAACTTCAATTGAAAATAAGCTTAAAACTAGGCGAATTTTCTTAGCGTACTATTTTCTCCGAATTCTGTACTGACCACGTATAGAATTAAAACTTACTAATTGCTTTCAATCTACATTCAGGTTTAATGGAATATTGAAGAATATACATTTTTAATATCATTTATATCTAAGATTTTAAAATAACAGATCCTTTTATATTATTATTAAATTATAAAAGTTATAATATTATCGGCACATTTTTTATTAATTAAATCAAATACTTACATTTATATAAATGTAGAACTATGAACTCATAACTGTAGATCTATGTCGTAATAAATGTAGAACTATGAACTCATAACTGTAGATCTATGTCGTAATAAATGTAGAACTATGAACTTATAAATGAGATTTACATATATGTAAATCTCATTTATGATTAAGACTAATGGGGGAATATATGAGCATACTCGATAAATTTGATAGTTCAGATATAAGTATTATCAAACATAATGCTTTGATTGAAAGCGGAGGGGAGTTATCTCCCACTAACCATAATTTAATGACTTTAGCTGTGGCAAAAGCGAAAAAAAGGCAAGTTGCAGAGCGTAGAGAATTAATTATGATTACTGCTGATGAGTACGCTAAAATTCACGGTATTACTACTAGCGTTGCCTATAGGAATCTTAAAAAAGGTGTATTAGAGTTAAGAAGTGCTTCACTTTTATGTGATGGTTATGTCAATTTAACACCAGAACAATTTGAAGTAGCCAAATCCTATAATACAGAGCATTTCAATGGCTATTCAAGAATAGTATCGCCAAGCAAATATAAAGATAAAGAAAGACCTACAGATGTCAAAGTAAAGATATTAGTTAATATTTTTAGCAGCGTTTCTTATAGTGATGATTATGGTTTTGTTACCTTACAATTTGACTCAGATATGCTACGATTAATTGACGATTCTATAAAAGATTATACCGAGTACAATTATAAAAATACTATTCCCTTACGTGGCACACCTGCGAAACAACTATTTGAAATATGTAGTAAGTGGCAGGATTTAGGTAAAGTTACTAAAACGGTTGATGATTGGAAGATTATCTTTGGGGTACTTGATAAATATGAAAAAACAGCTGAGTTTAAACGTTGGGTTTTGTTACCTGCTATAGATAATATCAATGAAGTTGAAGATAATCCTTTTAAGCTTGAATTAGAAGCAGTAAAAGCTGGCAGAGTTATTATCGGATTTACTATAAATATTTCAAAGAAAAAACAAAAAAATAAAATTAAGCAGAAAAATCTGCATCACACAATAGATTACAAGTCAAGCTGGAAAACTAAGGGACTATCAGAATCCCAAATAAATAAATTAGCGGTACATAAGAAAGATTTCGTAGATGCAAATACTAGTAAAATCTCTCCCAATGATAGAAGAGACTATCCAGAAATATTTGATGATTGGCGTATTTTATTAAAAAATCCTGAACAGGCCATAACTTTTAATAAAGTTCAAGATATTTTGGATAGACCATCTCATTGAATTCTACCAAGTATTTTATGAAATTTCCCCTGACTTCAATATTTTATAAATCACGGATTTTACGATCTCTAATGATTTCGAGTTAGGCTGTAGCAATATTGCAGAAAGAGCAGAATGTGATTCCATAGCTTGAATTACAGCATTTAGTACAGCACTCGGTAAATTACCTTGCATGGCGATAGATTCTTCATTAAGTCGAATTTGCATCATGACATTCTCATCTTTTTTGATGATGTTGACCAAATGGTTGATGTAAATTTTTTGTTCATCAGGGGTGGATGTGTCACCAAAGGCATCAGAAATCATTTTGATGATGATTTTGAGATGTTCTAGCTGTCTTGGTGATAATTCTCCATTCTTTGTGCCTAAAATCGGCTGGAGTACTAAATCATCATTATTTTCATCCTCTCCGCCATTATTACCACCCTCTTCGCCACCTTGAGTCACTTTCTTGACAATGTCGTAACCACGTAGGATAAGACCTGAGATATCGACTTCTTCAACGGGTACACCATCCAAGCGTTTTGCCAGTAATTTACAGAAATCTGCAAAGTTTTCTAAATCAGCATCACCTAGGTTAATTAGCTGGGATATGTAAGCATAATATCGTTCAAATTTACCCAAATCACTTTTGAAGCGTTGAAGGTTTTGTAACTTTTGATCGTATTCCTTGCGTTTAAATTCCGCTTTCTGTATACCATCTTCATCACCTTTAACTTGGGCAGATTTGGTGGCGGTAATCGCATCATCCACACCTTGTCGAGCGTCTTTGAGCTGACTATTGTAATTTCTTACGATAGGGTCAAGAGCGTCGTATAAATCAGCGTGGGTAGTGTTTTTGGCATCAGCACTCAATAATGATTTGGCAGTTTTAAAGCGTGCGTTTTTGAATTTCTCAATATCACTTTGGGTATATAGATGAGCGTCATCAAGGTTTTGTTTGGCGGTAAAGACGATATTTGGGTCTTGTACTTCGGTGATTTCTGCACCGTTATCGTATTTTTTAAAGCAAGATACAATCCATTCAGGGTCATTGACAAAGTCAATCACAAAGGTGGTATCTTTGCCGCTAGCAGTGCGATTGAGTCGAGATAGGGTTTGCACTACTTCTACTTCATTGGCAATCTTCTTATCCAGGTACATGGCACATAACTTGGGTTGGTCGAAACCCGTCTGAAATTTATTAGCAACGACCATCAAACGATATTCAGGGCGGTCAAACGCTTGTTTTAAATCTGGGGTAGGCAATCCGATATTGGCATTGGCTTCGGTAAATTCCTTGTCTTCTGCGACATCAAACACCCCTGCAAATTCATTCTCTAGTACCTCGTCGGTATCATGGCGGATATCGCTACCTTTGAGTGACCCTGAAAAGGCGACGATCGCTCGATAGTCTTGATACTCGCTATGCGCTTGCAAATATCTATCCAATGCCAGCTTATACCGCATTGCCGCAGGGCGTGAGCTGGTCACAATCATAGCTTTGGCACGTCCACCGAGTAGATTGGCAACATTTTTGTGAAAATGCTCAAGGATAAAAATCACTTTTTGGGTGACATTGGTGGCGTGTAGGTTCTTCCAGCGTGCAATGGTGCGTTTGGCGGTTTTTTTATCAACCTTTTCGTCACTAATCGATTCTTCGCTTAGGTTATAAGCAGTTTTGTAAGGGGTATAGCCTTTGAGTACGTCTAAGATAAAGCCTTCTTCAATAGCTTGTCTCATGGTGTATTTGTGAAAGGACTCTGGGAGATTGTCATCAGTCGCTGGCTGTCCATTAGCAGTACGCCCGAATAACATCAAGGTTGAGTGCTTTGGCGTAGCTGTAAAGGCAAAATGGCTGATATTAGCTGATTTGGTGCGAGAGTTCTGTAATAGAGTCAGCAAATCCTCTGCGGTCATTGTTTCCATGTCGGCGGTACTGTCGAGCATGAGAGCGGCTTGCAGTTTAGCTGCTTTTGACCCCGTCTGTGAATTGTGGGCTTCATCAATAATGACAGCAAATCTATTATTGCTTAGGCTATTTTCTGTCAAAATGGCTTCTAGTACATACGGAAAGGTATCGATTGTCACGATAATGACAGGTTTGCCCGATAATAAGGCTTGCGCCAGTTGTTTGGATTTGGATAGACCGCTATTTTCTTTTTGATTGCGGTTAATGGGGGCAATTAAGCCTTTTTGATGGTCGATTTGCTGAATGGCTTCTTGAAGCTGGTCATCGAGTACAGTGCGGTCTGTCACCACAATCGCCGAATGGTAAAAAGGCGAGCCATCTTCAAAGCGTAACTTAGTGAGAGCATGACATAGCCAGGCAATCGTGGCGGTTTTGCCTGAGCCTGCACTATGCTCGCACAGGTAGTTTTTGCCCACGCCTTGGTGTTTGATATCGGCTATCATGTTATTGACCGCATCAAACTGGTGATAGCGTGGGAAAATAAGCCGTTCCTGCTTATGCCAGTTGCCTTGTAAATCGACCACGTCCTTTTTCTCGATATACACAAATTCATGGAAAATGCGTAGCCAATTGTCCTTTTGACAGACATAGTCCCAAAAATAGGCAACGGGATAATCTTCGCCTTTGGTTTTGTCGGCAGGGGCATTGCCTGCGTGACCGTTATTGCCTTTGTTAAAAGGTAAAAAATGCGTCGCTTTACCTTTTAACTCGGTGGTCATGTAGATAAGACTTTCACTCATGGCAAAGTGCACAATCGCCCCATGACGTGGCATGAGTAGCCAATGAGTGATATTTTTCTCTTTGGGTAGGCGGTCGGTACGGTATTGTTCTTTGGCATTTTCGACTGCTTGGTTAAATTCGGTTTTTAATTCAACGGTTGCCATCGGTATGCCATTGATAAAAAACACCAAGTCTATCGCCCGATTATCGCCTGCATAGCGTAGCTGTGGCACAACACGCAGGATATTGGCGTTATATCGCTCGATTACGGCTTGATTGCGGGCATCTTCAGGTGCTGACTCAGTCATGCTGATTGGCTTGCACCCTGCAATAGAAAAGCCCTTTTTAAAAACATCGATGGCATCTCGGCTTCTAAGCTCGCTTGATAAGCGTTCTGTTACCTTATCACGAGTTTTTGAGCCGTTAAGATTGACCAGTTTTTCCCATTCTTTCGGCTGGGTGGTTGTTATCCATGCTTCCACGTCTTCGGGATACAGGGCGGTTGCGACATCGTAGCCACTGGTATGACCGACACTCCAGCCGTTTTGCTCGAGTTTTTGTACCATGTAGTATTCAAATTCGCTTTCGCAGTGCGAACGGTCAAAAATTAGGCTCATACTAGCCCCCTTACGTCGATTTTGCCTGTGACGGCGTGTGAGATAACGCTGGTGCGGTATTCTTTTAACTGGTTAATTAGTTCTTTTTGCTTAACTTTTAACTGTTCGATTTTTTGACATTCATTATCAAGATATTCAACAATTTTGTTTTGTTCTTCAATAGGTGGAATCCAAGAATAAATTCCTTTGAGCATTCCTTGCGTGATACTAAAAACTTTAATGCCTTTAACTTGGGATTGAATCTGTTTTCGGTGAGCGTCACTTTCAAAAATGTAAGCAAAAAATCTTGGGTTTTGTGCGGTTTTCAATCGGGCGATGACGGTATGGTAGCCTGCAAAAACTGGTGTTGTACTGTTTAAGTAAGAAAAATTTCCCGAACCTTCAAAATCTTCTGATGTATCGGCAAAGATAAAATCGCCATAATTTAATAAGCAATTGTTGTTTTTTGTCAAGTAATCTTCTGATACGAATTTCATATCATCCAAGTTTGGGTCAAAGTCTAAATCTAATTTTGAATGTACTTCACCATAACTGACACATGGAACACCAGCATCTTGTAAGTTTTCTTTGGTAATACTCAATCCTTTGCCGAAGTTAAAAGTATGTCTATTTTGCAATACTTGCCAATGCTTTGGCACTTCCCCCAACCATTCCACGCCACTGTCTTTCATAGGGGCACTGGGGTCTAGTCCTTTTGTCACCGCATGAGAAATCACCGATTTTCGCTGCTCTTCCAATAGCACAATCAGTTGCTCTTGTTTGGCAATCAAATTATCAATCTTGGCGGTTTCATTATCCAAAAATTGGGCGATTTGGTTTTGCTCGTCGATAGGCGGACAAGGAATAACAACTTGATTAAGTTTTTCCATCGGAATTTTTAATCGAATTGTGTTTAATTTGCCGTTCCCAGATTCTTTAATCATAATCCCATTACCAAGTCCGAATAAACTTTTTTGGAAAAAGCTATCTTGAAATATGTAATGAAAAAATAAAATATTGTTCTTTTCATCTTTATTGAATAGAGCATAGTATGCGGGGCTAATTAAGCCAGTATATTTGTTAAGACCTACTGAACCCACAATTACGTTCATACTATTCAATACAATATCATTAGGATAAGACAATTTATAATTTTCTAAATTATCTTTTGGCTTATTTCCGCCAACACCTGTTTTTTCAGAAATCGGGATAACTCCTTGGTGCATTGTTAGCGAGAGTATATTTGTTGATACTACAGGAGAGTTTTTTTCATTTCTTTCGGATAAGAAATGTTTTAATTTATCAAAACGCCAATGAACAGGAACATCTCCTAACCATTCATCATCACTATTTTTATAATCTGAATATGCCGAAAACTGCATAAAATCCTCATTTAAAACTGGATAAAATTTAGTTCTTATATTAATACTAAATACTATTTAGCAAACTTGCCACTTCTGCCGATAATAGCTTAATCTCTACCATTACCTCATTGGGATGTCGTGGCTTCTCGAACTGATAAAAATAACGGTTAAAGTTAATCTCATAACCCACTTTACCCACTTTGCCGTCTTTCTCATCGACAAAGCTATCGTCCACCACTGCATCAGGGGCATGGGGCAACACTTCCGCCTGCATATAACGCTCAATATCGTCGTTTAACGCCACATTCTCAGTATCAGCCAGATTTTTATCCATCACCACCTCACCATCGACCACTACAGGCTCTACTGCAGGATTGACCACCCCAAAATGAGCATTCAGCAAATTCACCAAGCTTTTGGCAGGTTTCTTGATAGCCTGCTTTACTTCATCAAAAAATTCGCCATACGCCACCGTCTTGTCACTAAATTTGCTAATTACAGCTTGTAGGGCTGTTTTATCGGCTTCTTTGAGCTTAGCAAACTCTTTGCTGGCATAGAAATTCGCCATATTATCCGCATTGATAACCATATCCATACGAAGCGGACGATTGACTTTGATTTGACGATAGCCAAATTCGGTATAGTCAAAAATCTTACTGACCTCACTGGGTTCAAAGTCGGCATAAATGCGGGTAATCTCATCAATGGCATTTTGGTCGATTTGTACCCGCTTGTTACCCTCGTTTTTTCGCATCGGACTGCCCATTTTAGTGGCATCAATCAATTGTACTTTGCCTTGGCGTTCCGTGGGTTTGCGATTGGATAACAACCAAATATAAGTGCCAATCCCTGTGCGAAAGAAAATATCGGTCGGTAAGGCAATAATCGCCTCAACCAAGTCATTTTCAAGCAGATGACGGCGGATTTCGGAAGGTCCTGAACCTGCACCGCCATTAAACAGTGGCGAACCTGATAGCACAATCGCCCCACGTCCCCCGCCGTTGCTAGGCAGTTCAAGCTTTGAAGCAAGGTTTTGCAAAAATAGCATTGAACCATCACTCACCGCAGGTAAACCCGCTCCAAAACGACCTTGTAGCCCTTTTTCTTTGTATTCACGCTCGACGGCTTTGGCATCATTATCCCATTTCATGCCAAACGGCGGATTAGAGCATTGATAGTGAAAACGCTGTCCTGCAAAATGGTCTTCGGATAAAGTACTCCCCAATTTAATATTGGCAGATAAATCTCGATTAGGGTCAGTTGCCAGTTTTTTAAGCAACATCGAACCCAAAGCCACTGCATGAGTCTCAGGTTTGATTTCTTGACCAAACGGGATCAAAGTAGGAGCTACACCATATCGGTCTTTATAACTACCTGCATAATTCATAATATCAGTTAAAAAGCCTGCTGTACCGCATGTTTGATCATATATGGTGCGAATAAGCCCACCTTGCTGTTGTTCAAACAACTCGGTATCAGGAGCAAGGAGCAAAGTTGCCACTAAATGCACCACATCACGAGGGGTCATAAAGTCTTCTGACTCTGTACCCACCTCTGCACCAAAGCGAGCAATCAAATGCTCATACACATTACTCATAGTACGGTCTGGCACAACATTAGGATGTAAGTCGATACCTGCAAAGCTTTCACAGACTTCTAATAACAATTTTGATTTTTCAAGTTTAGTAATGATAGTATCAAACTCAAATTGCTCAAAAATCACCCGCACATTGTCAGAGAAATTCTGAATGTAATCTTCGAGATTGGCACGGGTTTTTGTACCACCCAAAGTCGCCAATGAATACTCGGATTTGTTGTAAAACGGATTTTGGCTTGCCGAAGTCAGCAGGGCTTTTTCATCCAAGTTTTTGCCAGCGATGTTTTTTGCCATTGCCAACACTGCAGGTTTGGTTGCTTCTAGTTGGCACTCAAGACGGCGAAGCACCGTAAAGGGTAGAATTATTTTGCCAAAATCTGTATGTGTGAAAGGACCTCTGAGTTTATTGGCAATGCCCCAAATGAAACTTGCTAATACAGTATCATTTTGATTCGGTGTAAATGTTTTGTTCATACAATTTCCAATTGGTTGTAATTTTTGGGTTAGGTAAAGCTAAGGTTACATTGACCATAAGCTCTTATAACGTTGTGATTTTTGCTCAATAATTTGCTGGATTTGCTTATCCGCCACCATATCTTGCTGTACGATATCTAAAGCCTTAGCTTGTTCATCTTCTGTCGGCACAAAAACCTCAAGATTTTTCAAAGTGCCTAATGGTAAATTTGCAACAGATGTTCCTACCGAGAACTTTGATAATAACTTTTGTCCCACTTCAGAACGCAAGAAAACAAACAAGGCTTCAGCGGTTATAGTCGAAGACCGCTTAATGCGTAATACCGTAACGAACTGACTAGCCACCCAACCATTCTCACCAATATCGGGAGCAGTCTCAGGGACAAAAGAAACCTTGCCAATATTTGCCCCTTTAGTGATGATTAAAATATCCTTGGGTCGCAGAAAACAGTCTTCAAACTCATCTAAAGTGCGATTAGCTACCATGATATCTCGAGCAGGTTGTTGCAAATAATCATTGTTTAAATCATTAGATGACGCTTCCCACAATCGTATCGCTGTTTTATCCTCACTGTTTCTAACCGTCACTGGCAAAGCACGTTCAAAATTGACAATTTTAGAAAGTGAAATCGCTTCTCGACTTTGCAAAAATTCATTAAATTCTTTATCTGCTTGACTTAACGGATAATGTCCTGCGGTCAAATCAAATTTATTTTCGGCAATTGCGGTATTGCTGATGGTAGCAATACCTTCAAAATCCTCATTACTATTAATTTTAGTAATTAACTCATCAACCTTGATAAGATTAACTGATCGACGCTCTTTTTCCGTATAACCAGCCATCTCCACATCGACAAATCGAACACTTTCGTGACCACCTTTTAAATCAATGACCAAGATTGCTGTGGGGATGCTTGTACCTGTCATTGAGTCCGATGGCAAGAATATAATAGTCTTAAGCAAGCCATTTTTAATAAGGTGCTGACGAAATTCTCGCTCAATTGTATTAAATAAGACACCTAAAGGAACGGTTGCCACTACTATGTTTGTACAGTGAGCCATGACATGTTGAATCGTTAATGACTCAGAACTACGAGACTCAAACTTAAATCGACTCAATTGATCTGAATTGACAATTTCATTAATATTAGTCAATCGCATACCAAAAGGCGGGAACGTTATGCCTGTATCAAACTTTTGCAGTTTACCATCTTTAATGAACTTGGGATTAAGGTACACATCGCTAAATTCGATAACCACTTTATCTTTATAAAGCTCTTTAAAAGCCTGTGTCAAATAAGATAGCTCAAATGACTCGTAAGCCACTTCTTTAACTTTCGGCAATATATCTCCAAGAATGGATAAAGTTGCAGGTGATGTTGTGTAGATCCTAGACTGCTCATTAATCTCAGCCATAGCGAGCACTAGCTCAACATAACCTTGTTTGTAATACAGGCGACCAGAATTCCTACCATTATCGGACTGTACGTGAGTCAATAGCGAAAAATCCTGCGGTTGAATTTCGTTAATGCCCATCTCATTCGCGATAGCAATAATTTTAACCAACGTCTCTGGAGTAATTTTTTTGAAAACGTTGTTATCACTCAATATCGCCCAGGTAGCTGTCGATAAGCCATCAGGAGAACTTGATAACAAATCCTTCCAACCTTCAACTGTGTGAAGAGCAAAATGGGATTCGGATAGAAGCACCTTGAGAATGAGCACCTTAATCGCAACATCAATGGGGTTTTCTCCCACCAAGCTACGCAAAGAATTACTGGCTTCATAAATATAATTAGTAATTGCTGTATTGTTCATAATAACCTTGTATATTATTTAGTTAATCCACGTTTGTTACAGTTGTAGCTAGTAATAAACGTCATATCGCTGCAAACAACGGTCACACCGCCTTTATCAATAATTTTGGTGAGTACTCTTTCGATTTGAATTAATTGAGCAGTATCCAAATCACCATTGTTTACCAAAGCATCAAGAATAGATAGCTTCATAGCATTCTCCTTAAATTTTTCGTTGTTTGATAATGAAGCTCACTTCACGTTTTAATTGAATGGCTAGTTTTTTATTCAGAATAACCTTATCACCTGATGATTCTCCAAATGCCATAACCACATCAACCATAAGCTGACTGATACCACGTTGATTTTGACGAGCTTGAAAGTGTGGGGTTTTAACCATAATTAAGACTCCTCTAATAATATTAATTGTTTCCGAGTAATACAAATTGTACGAGAAAATGGTTAAATTGAGGCTATATTATACTATCATTTTGATAATGTAAACATGGTACTAAAAAATGATTAATTTTTTTGTTTGCTTAATGTAAACAAGATTTAATATATTCAGAATAAAAGTAGAGTTATAAGTACGCCAAAATAAAATCCTAACTTAAATGGGTGCTGATTAACTCCACAAGACTCTAAACATAATCAAAAGGCTCTAATTTAGAATATAATTAGAGCCTTGTTAGTGCTTATCTAGAATAATAAAGTTTTTTCATATGACGAAGAGTGTAGGAAATATGACGAATGATTTTAAATTTATTCGTCATATATTAGCTTTCAGTACTAATTATAAAAATAAAAAATTAACATTTAAGCCCAAAAATACGTCGAAATTGCTAAAAAAGGACTATTGTGCGATTTTATCCGTCCACATTTGGAGATAAAATTACGATTTCCTTAACAGATATGACGAATGTTTCAAAATGTATTCTTCATATTTCCTAAAATGTTCGTCATATTGATCAATTTCATTTCAAAATTCCCCAAAGATATACTCTTTTTTAGCTCAATACCACGAAAGTAATTCAAGTTAATCGTGGTGTTTTCTAAAATATTCATGGTCTAGAAGATTTTTAAGGTCTTTGTGTTCTAAAACCTGTTGAATCTTATGTTGAGAAAACTTTTCTATAATATTTTCTCCACTTCCTGCTGTAGTAGCTGAATTAGCCAATTTTATCCGTCCACATTTAAGCCCAAAATTACGTCGAAATTGCTAAAAAGTGGCTATTTTACGATTTTATCCGTCCACATTTAGAGGTAAAAATCTGAATAAACTTAAAAAATACCACGAAAGCAATTCAAGTTATTCGTGGTATTTTCCTAAAATGTTCGTGGTATAGAAGATTTTTAAGGTATTTACCTTCTAAAACCTGTCGAATCTATGCTGTGATAACTTTTTTATAATATTTTCTCCACTTTCTGCTGTAATAGCTGAGTTGGCGAATTTTATCCGTCCACATTTAAGGCTAAAACTACATCGAAATTGCTAAAAAAGGGCTATTTTGCGATTTTATCCGTCCACATTTAGCAATGAATAGGTGATGAAATTATCAAAAAGGGAGGGATTGACGCGCTATTTCAAATCACATTATTACAGAAGTTAGCTATCAAAAGTTGAAGCTTGGGCCATCATCTCTGTCTTTGGTATTTGACGTATAGTTTTCTCTCATTGGACTTCTGTATTTAGGCTCAACTTGCGCCTTGCGTTCTTGCTCAAGCCGTAACTGCTCTTGCTGGGCTTGTTCAGCAACAACCAACTCTTCGATCGTATCATTCACCTTTTCCAGTTCGCTTTTTGAGATGGTCGCATTGGTTTGTTGTAGAAATTCAACCAAGTTTAAATCTCGATGCTGTCTAGGCTCATAATATTTTTTGCAGTCAAGATTTTTGATCAGTTGCTCAATACTAATTTTTGACTGGTTTTTGTTAATCTCTTCAGGCTGGGCATTGTTTTGTAGCTTGTTTGCCATACTAAAGCCATCTCTTTGAATTTGGAAATCCAGTTTTGAATAAAAACTAATTTTGTCGGTGTAGGCGTTGTATCTGACGGCACTCATTTCACCTGTAAACTCTGCCTTTCTTATTAGGTGAAGTTCAAACGGAGTTTTGGTTAGAAAATCATAGACCAACTCTTCAAGTTTCTGCGTCTCTTTTTTATCCGTAAGTTCAATAAATCTGTCACACATAAGTTGTTCAGTTTTGTTGTTTTGATGGACTCCCTCAAACTCAAGAGCTATTGTCTCTCCAGAATCAGATATCCAATTTTTACTAGCAAATTGTTTATAAAGATTGAACGCGTATTCAATACTGACAATTTGTTTTTGTAGCGGAAATCTCCCTTCAATAATTTTTACACTCAGCTGTGGCTTGGCTAATTGTGCCAATGGCGTATCAAAAAATGGGCATTCTAGTAGCATGGACCGCTTATATCGTTCCTGCTCAAGCCGCAGCTGTTCTTGTCGAGCCTTCTCCTGGCGTTCCTGCTCAAGTCGCAATTGTTCTTGTCCAGCCTTCTCTTGCCGTTGTTGTTCTAGTTGCTTAATTTCTTGATTTGTTCCATTAATTGTTTGTTGTGTGCGCTCAATGAAACGTTTTGCGTTGTCAATAAGTCGACTTGCTCGCTCAATTGTTTGTTCTGTGTTGTCAACGTTTCGCTTAATTCGTTTGCAATGTAATCGTAATTGTGAAAGCCCTCCAGAATATCGTTTTGGATCTGGAATTGCGCCTGCCTGTGCTTGTTCTGCTCCATCAATTCTTTGTTTTGTAGCCGTAATTCTCTGTTTACTTCTAGCAATTGCTTTATCTGCTCGTCCTGTTTGTCTAGTAAATCTTGTAATTCGTTGCTCATAAGCTTTTCTCTGTTTCTCTTGACGCTCCAGCTCAAGCCGTAACTGTTCCTGTAGTTCTTGCTCTTGACGCTCACGCTCAAGACGTAACTTTTCTTGACGCCGCTGCTCAGATTGCTTAAGCATTGCTCCTAGCGTTTCGTAAAATATCTTTTCAAATGCCTCATCAGCTTGGCGTTTAGCTTCTTTAGCCCGTTCCAATTCGGCTTGACGTTGTAATAACTTCAAGTCTACTTCAAACTGCGCTAATTGCTCATTATCAGCCTGTATAGCTCTATTGATATTGCCTTTTATCGTCTTATGCCCTGCTCGCTCAGCTGCCATACTCTCCCAACCCATTTTAATCGTTGGCTTACGGTTTACGCCCTGGGCCTCTAATGAACGATGATCAATACGCTGTTCTAAACCTGCCATTTTCAAAAATTTATTGGTCGTATCAGCCCATAGCTTGCGAATATTTTCCAAATCTAATTTTCGCTTACGTCCTGCTTTTTCTATATCAGCTTTTTCAGTCAAACCATCATTAGTGATTTTTCGGGTAGTGGTCATAATATGCGCATGGTAATTACGAGGATCTGCGCCACCCTTAACATCCCTTTGGGTCGGTTTATGAATAGAAAAATCCACTGCAATCCCAAACTGATTAGAAATAAACTTTGAAAAATTTTGGGTCAGTGAAACACGTTGTTGATCAGACAACTCATACGGTAAATTCACCTCATACTCTCGGCCCGTACAAGCATCTTTTCTCTTTTCTGATAACTCCGCCCAATTCCACAAATCATTACGGCTTGGCTTATTAACGCCATCAGGCACAACAATCTCAGAATGGACAATACCGCCTGACTTATATTTCTTCGTATAATCGTGTTTTATCCCTGTGCGTTTATCCAAAATCACACAACCTGCACGATAAGCAATAGCAGCAACTACTGATCTGCCTTTACTTCGTTGTACGGGTTTAGCTGATAGATGATAAATTGCCATTTTAAGCCTTGATTGCTTTTGCTTTTTGCCGAGCCACGTTTAACCAATACCTGCTATTTTAGCAATTGGTTAAAGGGGCGCGGTGGGGTTGTAGGGGCTTGCCCCTGCCGAACTGGACGTTGAAAATTAAAATGTAGCGTTAGCGGAATTTGAATTTTCAACTCCTAAGTTCGCACTTCGTGAAAGAACGCCGGATCATACACCCCCAAAGAATTAACTTAACGTTGATGAAATGATATGATAAAATGCTTAAAAGCACAACATATAGGGGGATAATTTAAATGGCAACGCTAGAAGAAAAGATTGCAAGCAAAGAAGCACAGTTAAACGCACTAAAAGAAAAAAAGCGAGAAACTGAAAATGGTCAAAAAATTATCATTGGTGGGATGATGTTAGCAATGGCTCGTAAAAACCCACAAGTTGCTAGAAAAATGATTGATTGGATTGCAAATGAAGTAAATCGTGATACAGATAAAAAAAGACTTGAGAGTGTAGTTAATGAGCTAAAAAAAATCGCTGATAGTCAACCACAATATTCACAACTGCCAAATAATCAGAATACAATTCAAGCTCATCAGGAGTTACAACCTAACCCATTCAATTAATAGTTAGATGAATGAATTTTAATTAGATTGAATAGCGCTATATTTATTTTCGTTTTGCCAAATAAGTAAATGGTATTTTGCATGATTTGATATATATGCTATAAGCGTAACCAGTGAAAAATTAAATAATCAAACGAAGACTAAGGAATTCGCAAAATAATTACTAGTGAATTGCTATTTTTGCTTGTTCCTTAGTACGATTTTTGTCGTTAGCTTGGCTTTGTTTTTTTTGATAACACGCATCAGTTTACTGTTTTCTTTTTTTAATTCGCTAATTTTACTGTAAACCATTCCACAAGGTAGCTTTTAAACCTACCTGAGGCTAAAACGCTGCGCCTGTTTGTGTATTGGAAACAAGGGGAGAGGCGAGCTGATATTGATTTGTCAGCCGTTTTTTTAGATTAAGACTTTGGTCACCTTGATATGGTCAATTATTATAATTTGACAAGTTATGGTGGTTATCATAGCGATGATATTACCTCAGCACCCGAGGGTGCCAGTGAGTTTATTGATCTTGAGGTTGCTAATCTCAGGCAAAGGGGCGTACGCTATGTAATGAGCTCTTTAGCAATACTATTAAAGCAGATGTTCTCTTATCCAATAATCCAAATTATCTAACTGTAAAAACTCAATATTGCTATTCATTGAATAGCCTCGATGAATCCAATTAATCGATTTTGCGATATACAAATTTTTAATTGTGGGTAGTTCATCACTAGTTTTAGGGTAGCCGAGGAATTCAGCGATTTTTTGATGATTTTGTTTTAAGAACTCATAGCGTTTCATGATTTTTGGTAAATGGCTTTTTTTATGATTGCCAAATATTGTTTCTTTGAGTCGCTTCATGTCTTTCATGCAAAAAGGCGTTTGATTGAACTTACATTCAGCCATAACCCATATGTTTTTTTCTGGGATGTAGAGCAAAACGTCGTAATCACCAACATCTTCTAAATCATAGTTTTTTGTCTTTTTTCTGAAGTCAAAATTTCTATTACAAAGTTGTTCATCAAAATGCCTTGAAAAGACTTGGTAAGCAGCGATTTCCAATTCCTTTTCGATTTTAGTTTTAATGATATCCAAGGTATTATTAACGTTATTCCATGGAAAATCTGCAGGCAACCCCCCTTCTCCAACCTTGTCCTGCCAAATCATAAATGACCGATAAACGCACCCTGCAGACCACATTAGCTTGTCATCAACTTGAATAAGCGGTCGAATATTGATTCGATGACCTCGCTTTCGGTATTCTGAAACAAAGGTACTCGATTCTTCTGTGACGCCATCGGGCTTTAGAAAAATTTTTGTTGGCTCCAATGTTAAAAATTCCAATACTTTCCTGATTTCAGCTTTTACTTGTAGTAAGTTATTAGGGTCAATATCTAACAACTGGGAAAAGCAAATATCGATAATAGTTTCTGCGGATTCACGATAGCTATTTGCCATCTCAATGTGATTAACGGCTGCCCACCCAAATAAAACATCATGAATTTGAAGCAGTCTAGTAAAAGAAAAACCGATATCCTGCATAAAAGCATCATTAATTTGGGGTAAGAACTCACTAGCTATCTGACTACCCAGATTATCTGCTTCATTGGTCGTGATACCAAGTTGGTAATTTGCCAGCTCTCGACCAAATTGTTGATCAAACTCTCCATCCATAAAGGCATAAAATACGTTAGGTACATACTCATTACTAATTTCAATACCGCCGACATCTAAGCCATGATGCAAAATATCGCTTGAGGTATACAAGGTTAACAACCACGTTGTGTATGCAACCGCTTGTTTAATATCCTCGTGGGTTGGAATCTGGTCACCACTGACAGTGTTAGCCACCACCCTTTCGATTAGAAATCGATAATTACTAGAATGCTTATTAAATTCCTTTTGCAGATGGACGGCTTCAGTCTGCCTATCAAACTTCACTTGATGTGCTAAACTAGCAACAATCGTATGTTTATCCCTGTGATACTGTTGGATGAAGGCATCATAGCGTTCAAGCAACGCTTGTAATAAGATTTTTTTATTGAAACGTTGTAAAAATTGCTGTACTACGTTTAGATACTCAATAGCCACCACATTCATTAACTCTTTAGCAGCTTGTAACTCATAGCATTTCGGTTTATAGTCGTGAACTTTAATAATTTGGGCTAGTGCTTTTCTTGCAAGCATATAGTGTTCTGGTTCTGGCAATAATGTAAACGAGGCTTTTGAGTCAAAACGACGGCTACCCGCCCCCACTTCGACCCGTTTAATGGCGTTATAAGTTTGCTCAAGAAGCTCAATCGTTTCATTTTCTAGCTCGGAATAATTGGCTTCATAAATAATCGCTAACAAGGCTTTGCATAACTTACCTTGAAACTGACTATTTGGGCTATTCTTAGATTCTTCTATTGTGGCTATCACATTCACGGTTAATAAGATGGTCAAATTAGTTGGGGTTTTTTCATACATTTGCCAAATTAGATTATCTGTTAAATTTCCCTTAGCTTTAGGTAGCTCAAACTCGCTTTCAATCACTTGAGAGTCGTCAAGCTCGCAAATAAAGCTAATGGTTTGGTATTGTTTAATAATTGATAGATTTTCAATGATAATGGCTCTTTGAGCCAATGCATCAGCAGCGGTTTCAAGAAAGAATAGTAAAATCTCATCATTGATTTGCATGAACTTACGAATTGTCCTGAAATCAACAATAAAATGAATTGCCGTGCTGTTAATTTGGGCCGACCAACTAATTAAGTTTTTATCATTACTAGCAAAGCACTGAATTCCCTCGTAACCACGAATCGGCAGCCATTTAGAGTCATTATTGGGAAATCTGACGGTTAAGTTTTTCCAATAGTCACGTAAGTTGGTAAATCGCCAGTTTGACCCTGTATGCGGGTCAATAAAGAATTTATAATATTTGACTGCCCCTTGCTCAATAATGCCATGTTGCTGTTTAAAAAAAGCAAACATATCCATAAACGAGTAAACAGGCGATGATATTTTGTCAGCGTAAACATCAAGTAGTTTAAAAAATTGATCGATTTCTTCAATGTTTGCAATACTGTCAAAAATAGCAATAAAATCGATAAAACAAAAATATCGCCCTACTTCGGGTAGTCTATGAAATTGCATGGTAGTGGATACCACGTTAACCACATACAGCACCTCAAAATCATTCCGCATTAATGGACGACCATCAGGATGGGTCATTGAAAGCATGCGATGACTCTCGATTTCTTTAAAACCAAACTCAGACTTAAGGGCTTTATTAAAGATTTTTTCAAACCTTTTGGGTATATTTCCATTTCCATCACACGCAATAATCAGATAAGTTTTACCAGAACAAGGTATGACGGCGGTAATAAATTCATCATACATTTTACCCTTCGTTACCAACTGCATCGGCTGATGATTGAGTAACGTTAGGCGTTTACCCAAAAAATCTAACAAGTTATAAGCCAAACTATCATAAGCAGTCTGATTTTCTGCCCATTGTTCGATGACAACACTCACATTATTTCGAATCGATAAAGGATAATAGCGGTCGTTAATTAAAATAGCTAAGCCTTGATTTATTTGAATCGACATAAAAGCATGGGAAAAGGCTGAGCTATTTTGGTAGCGGGTTTCAGATCCCAGCATTTTGATGTATTTTTGTGGTAGATTGGGAAAATGATCAGAAAAATTCTCAATCGCAGATTTACAGTGTTGCCAAAACTCTAGGCTAGGCACCTCCAAGTGACCGTTACTAGGAACGTGGTATGGCATTTCGATCCTATGCGATAGCTGTTTGATAATATAGTCTTGGATGCTGATTGCCAATGTTAGCTCTTCCAAAGCTTCATGTTTTTGACCATGAAGTGTGGCAAAAGCTGTTATATAGTCACCAATATTATCAAACCTACAGCCGTAGAAAATCTGGTAAATTTTATCATTTAGTTGGTACTTTACTTCGCCGAAATCTATTTCAGGAATATAGTCCTCATACATCGGAAATTTTGGGAATAGCTGGATTAACTTTTGTGAAAACTTGGCAAAATCTTGATAAGAATTAAGAAATTTTTGGTGAGTGAATATAATACTCCCAGAAAACTAGACCAAAAAATCGTAGCAAATAAGATAGAATAGCCCTTAAGAAAAGAGGTCTATCTAATGACAAAAGTTCGTAAACGTCACAATGCTGAATTTAAAAGCAAAGTTGCTGTTGAAGCAATTAAAGAGCAAAAAACGATCAATGAGCTGACTGCTGAATACGGTGTTCATGCAACCCAAATCAGCAACTGGAAAAAGCAAGCCTTGGCTGTTATACCAAGTGCCTTTAACACCAAACAGCACGACAACGAACAAGCCCAGCAAGCCACTATCGATGAGCTTCACCGACAATTAGGGCAAGTCATTAGCGAGAGGGACTGGCTTAAAAAAAAGTCCTCACAGCTACCCTAAATGCTCGTAAACAACTGCTAGAACCTGACAATAAGGATTTCAGTACCCGTAAACAATGCGAACTGCTCGGTATTAACCGCTCAAGCCTGTACTATCAGCCAAAGCCCATCAGTAAGCTTGATATCACCCTGATGAACCTGCTTGACGAGCAGTATACCAAAACCCCATTTTACGGGGTCAAACGAATGACAGCGTATTTGAGGCAATTAGGCTATCGTGTCAATCACAAGCGAGTACGCAGACTATTACGGCAAATGGGGCTAGATGCCATCTACCAGCATCCTAACACCAGTAAGCCCAATCCTGAGCATCAAGTTTATCCCTATTTGCTTAGAAATGTACCCATTACACGGTGTAATCAAGTGTGGAGTACCGATATCACATACATTCGCCTGTCTAAAGGGTTTGTGTATTTGATGGCGGTGATTGATTGGTATAGCCGTTATGTTTTAGACTGGTCGCTATCTACCACACTTGAAGCAGATTTCTGCATTGATACGGTGGGTAAATTACTGCACAATGGGTTACACTGTGAGATTTTTAATACCGATCAAGGCTCGCAGTTCACTACGCCAAGATTTACCACTCCGCTCATTGATTCGGGTATTGCTGTGAGTATGGATGGTCGAGGACGGGCACTCGATAATATCTTCGTGGAACGGCTGTGGCGGTCAGTAAAATATGAGTGTGTGTATTTACGGCAGTTTGATACCGTTAGCCAAGCTAGAGCAGGTTTGAAAGACTATTTCGAGTTTTACAATTATGAGCGGTTGCATCAGTCGCTTGAGTACCATACCCCTGCACAGATTTATTTAAACAATAGTTCGGATAATACTGTGCTTTATCAACCCAATTCTATCCTAATTTTGTGATTATTTGGTCTGGACATTGGGGAGTACCTTAGAATTGCTCTTGAGGGATAGATAAAAAGGTATTTAGCAATAGAGAAAATTTAAAGCTTGAAGAAATATTAGGCAACCAAAGTTCAAGAACATTTATGGCAATTATTAAATCAACAGGATTGAACAATTTTAGGTAATTTTTGAGAGCTAAAATTAGCTTATTGAAAGGCTCGTTTAGAAATGTTTCATCAGTTCGTGTCCTAAGGTGTTGTTGGTAGGCTTCGACTGATTCATCAAGACTGGGCAAGCCATACATGCCAAACAATCTTTTTATCGGCTTAAAGCCTTTATTATTTTTGTTTTTTATTTTTTTAAACAAAACTTATATCCTGGGTTTTATAAATTATGTATTGAAATTAGACTTTTAAGTACCAATTGAATTGTTTTAATCCATTATATTTGGATAAAGCATAAATTAATTAAGAACTTTTTAAAAGTTCGGCATATACACTATTAAATTTAATCACTGTTGCAAATGCTTATTTGCTATTTTTCTATCTTTTTCTAAAATACAGATTTGGATATAGATTAGTAATACAATAACTGATGCATGAAATTTATACGAATGAATTATCTAGATGAGCGATTTATTAAAAGATATTTTAGAAGTTTTGAGATCAAGCGGACCTCTCAAAGCTAAAAGAATTGCACTAGCTTTAGATCCTACAAGAACCCATATTACCCGTTCAGAGATTAACTCTACTCTCTATAAAGCTAAAGGTTTAAAAGGTTTGTCAAAAAATAATGAAGATATATGGAGTTATGAGGTAGAGAGCGTGACAAAGATTGCTTTTAATTGTTCTGGCTCGTGGCTTGAAGCATCTAACATGGAAAGCTTTTTAAAATCCTACCCAAACCTGTTACTGTCTGATAATGAAATTGAGTTTGATTTCTCTAATAAATCATTGTTTCTTGATTGTATACTTAAAATTCTTAGTTTAATTAACCAATTGGTAGAAGTTGGAGTAAGAGTAACTATAAAGTTTAGTAAAAATTCTGGCGGATTTACTTATCTTCAACGTTGTGGTTTTTTTGATAACTTGGACGAAAAAGTACAGATATTGCCTTTTCGACCTGAATATTCTTTAGCTAAACATTATCAAGCGAATTCTAAAAATTTATTCGAGATATTTCCTATTGGAAAAAAGCTTGATAGGCAATTGGTATCTGATATAAGTGACATAATTGAAGCCAAATTGACTAAGGAACAGTCAGAAGGACTCTTAATTAAAATTATGACATTTATTAGTGAACTAGTAGAAAATATAAGTCAGCATGGTTTTTCAAATATTGATGGTTATATTGCTTTACAGGTGTATGAACAAAAAAAAATAGTTATATCAATTTCTGATAGTGGTGCAGGTTTAATCAATACTTTAAGGAAAGAAGCTTTGCCAAGGTACTCTAATTTAAAACTGAATAAATTGAATGAGGAATCCATTGACAATGACGTCCAACTAATAGGCTACGTTTTTAATAATGGTGAAATTTCTAGAAAAAATGACCCTGGAAGGGGCTTAGGACTATATAGAAGCAATGGAGCCTTAAAAAAAATATCACTCAATGAAGATATTCACGTAAGTTTAGCTGTGAGACAAAAAAATTATGAGTTTATCTTCCCTTTCAAAACCAATGGACTAGCAATCGAAAGGTGTAATGTACGAAAAAATCTTTCCTTTATTCGTGGAACACATTATGTAATTACTATTAAAACGTAATGAAATAGGTTAAACTGGTTAAAATAATTCTATTAATCAGATGGAAAGAATATGAAACTTTTTGATTTTACTCAAAATAAAGCACCATATGGTAATGAATTTGGTAAAGAAGTATTTTCAAAAATGAGAGAATATGTTGAAAAACATAAGAATATAATAATTTTTGAAATTTCTTTTGAGGACATTAGGTTTGTAGATGCATCTTTTTCTAGAGAGAGTTTGATCCTTCTTGCTCAACTTTATAAAGGGAAAAAAGGTTTTTATATATCTCATCTATCTAATGATGATGTTATTGATAATATTGATTATGCCGCTAAGGCTTTAGAGCAACCTTTAACTTTAAAAAAAGAGAATAATGAAATTTGTATGCTAGGACCAAGCTTGACTAAATCAAATTTAGAAATCTTCAATATTTTAATGACTAAGAATCAAGTAACGACTTCACAAATTTCCTCTTTACTGAATTTATCTGTCCAAAATGCTAGTATTAAGCTAAAAAAGCTAGTTGATGATGGTTATATTCTTCGCTTTGAAGAGACTGCTGAAAGTGGCGGAATCGAATTTGTGTACAAATCTATCAAATAAAAAAGTAAAATTCTGCTTAAAATTATTTACTTAATCAGAATTTTGTTGTATCTTACTCCTAGCGAAAATTTTTTGCACTCTGATTAAATAAAATAAATTAATCAGATTAACCAGGACACAGGAATATATCTATGAAAAAATTTAGTTACTCTTTAAAAGATCTAGTAGTCAAGCAGGCGGCGATCGAAGATGCTTCGCCTATTGGCTCTCAATTACTCCAAGCAGTTGGCTATTCTGTTAAAGATAATGTTCTTTTGTATCAGTTGTTAGATGAACGTGGTATGGAAGAAATTAGCCTTGAAGAAAGCATTGATTTTGATAAAGGCGATAACTTTATTATTCTTGAGGGGGATCGAAGCTTCAAATTTAAAATCGATGGTTTTAGTTATGAATGGCCTGAAAGCCATATCACTTTAAAGCAGCTACAATCATTAACAAATATAACTAATAAATCGTTTTTCCAATCTAAGTCTGAACATGCAGACTTACAGATCACTAATGATACGATTGTTGTTTTATCTAAAAGTGGTATTGAGGACATCTATACTCGTCCTTTGAAACAAACATATGAGCTCAACGTCAATGGTACAATAATTAAAGTTGACGGTTCGCAAATTGTAGCATCAAAAGCTTTAGCGCTAGCAGGGATTTTAGATGCTAATAACTACCAGCTTTTCTTAAAAATCAAAGATGAACCTAAAAAAGAAATCATGCCAAATACAGTCATTGATCTGTTAAAACCTGGTATTGAAAAACTTCGACTTATTCCAAAAGAAGTAAATAATGGTGAAGTAAGTTTAAATCACTTTGATTTATTGCCCCATGATTTCGATTACTTAAACCAGGTTTTTGCGGGCTATAGAACCATTATTGACAACGGTCGTCGATGGCTTATTATCGATAGTTATGATGTTCCTCAAGGATATAACCAATGCCAAGTTTCTATGGCAGTAGAAATTCCGATAACTTACCCTCAAGCCCAACTAGATATGTTCTACGTATATCCGCAGCTACAATTACTAGATGGGAAAGCTCCAGCGTGTACAGAATCAACCCAACCTATTGAAAATAAATCTTATCAACGGTGGTCTAGACATCGTGGTCAAGTTTCTCAATGGAATCCAGCAACTGACTGTATTAATACGCACTTTGCACTCATTGAAGAATCACTTCTTCGTGAGGTGCAATGATGAGTCAGCAAGCACTACTTAGAATTACTGATAGCCACCTAGATGACTTAAAACGTCATCTATTCCCTGGTGATGGTTTGGAGGCAAGCGCGATTGTACTTGCCTCATGCAATTTATTAACTAATCAAATTATATTTTTAGTTCAAGAATTCATACTTATACCTCATGATGAGTGTGCTCGCAAAAGTGATTATATTACTTGGCCTGGTAAATATATAGAAAACGCAATTGAAAAAGGAGAAGCTAAGCATCTTAGTTTATTCTTAATCCATTCGCATCCATCAGGTTTTAATGATTTTTCAATTGCTGATAATGAAAGTGATGTAAAAGTTATTCCTTGTATTTACCAAGCTTATTCTCAATTTCATGGTTCAATCATAATGACCCCTGAAGGTCATTTGACTGGTCGTTTTTATGATCCAGATTTAAAGCCTCAGTATATTGATAAGCTTATAGTTATAGGTAACGAGATTGAAGTAATTACCAAAACGCCAAAAAATAATTTTCTACCTTTTTCATCTGAAATGACTAATTATTTCAGAAAGTTTAAAGTAGGCATTATCGGTGCATCAGGCACTGGATCGATTGTTATCGAAAGTTTAGCTAGATTAGGTATTGGACATTTTGTCTTGGTTGACGACGATATAGTTGAGCATAAAAATCTTAATAGAATTCTTAATTCTACGATTGATGACGCTAAAAAACACTTATTAAAGGTCAATATTTTGGCGGATGCTATTAAAAAATATAGATCTGATGTAGTTGTATGTCCTTTACCTAGTAAGATTGAAAATTCTCACACTATTCTTGAATTGGCATCATGTGACGTTTTGTTTAGTTGTGTTGATACAGCTTCAGCAAGAATGTATGTTGATCAAGTTAGTGAATTCTTTTTAGTTCCTGTCTTCGATATTGGTGTAGTTATTTCAACTTCATCTGTAGGTAATAGGACATCAATTACAGAAGCTTGTGCTCGACTTGATTACATCCAGCCCCATAAAACTTCATTGAAGGATCGAGGAATATATACGCCAAGCATGTTAAATGCCGAATATTTAAAAAATGCTTCACCTGCTACCTATGAACAACAGTTAAAGGAAGGTTACCTTAAGAATGTTATTGAAGAAGCTCCATCTGTAATTACATTAAATATGATGGCAGCCAGTTTTTGTGTGAATGAGTTTATAGCTAGGACATGTCATTTCCGACAAGAAAGTAATAGTAACTATGCTAGAACTCTCGTATGCCTAGGTGCTAATGAAATTGACTATTCAAAAGAAACGGAGTTTACCTTAAGTCCTCGATTGAATTTGGGTAAAGGAATAACAATCCCATTATTAGGAATGCCTAGTTTAGGGGCAATAATATGAATATTCTTTTTAAATACTCAACTCTAATTTTAGATAAGTTTCTTGCCCGTTCAACATTAATTGTAAATGGGGACTCATTACCTAAAAAAATGCCTATAAGAACTATAGTAGTAGCTATAGAGAGTGATGAGACTTGGTGTGTGGGTTTAAAGTGCCCATGTGGATGTGGCTATATCATAGAGCTGCCGATTATTGAAGAAGCCAAACCAAGATGGGATATAAGTTTGAATTCTAAAGGTAAAATTACACTCCATCCGTCAGTATTTTTAAAACGTGGCTGCAAGTCTCATTTTTGGATTAAGAGCGGAAGAATTATTTGGTGTAAGTAATATAAAACTCAACATTAATTTTTGAAAAATACTGTAAATTAAGGTATTCATATTGATTGGTTAAGTTTAAGGGTTGTGATTTAAATAGATGTTAGTGATTATTATTGAAAGGCAAACATGATTAAACCGCTGAGAAATCAGCGGTTTTTATTTTCAATAAAAACAAATGTTTTAATATAAAATTAAACTTGTACAGAAAATTTTACATTCCCATAATTTAGTCCATTTTTATTCTTCTATATCATTGGGTAAACGTTTGTTTCTACCAAAAATAGCATCAAAAACACCAGTAGGAAATTGACCCAAAACAAATATACTACCTAAAATACAGGCAAGTATAGCTAAAGTTATACCACCAGCGGTTTTATCTTTTATAAATAAATAGAGTGCTCCCCCAATTAATAGAAAGATAAAGGAAGAGACAAGAATCAATTTTCCAGTGTTATGCTGATACTGTTCTTTACTGATAGCAATGTTTCTATCAGTAATTTTAACCTGTAAGTCATGTTGAGATTGAACAATATGATGAGTAAAATCTTGCTCTTGTTTTTGTCTAGCAAAAATTTCCTCAATGGCGTGTGGATAATGTTGCTGTAACAACACCATATCTTGAGCCGGTAGCGTAGAGGGTAAATGAATATTATTCTGTATAGCTTGTGGAACAAAGGGTACACGAGGCTCTTGTAACTCTATTGTTGGTTCATAATATTCAAGTTCGCTGAGATTTTCCTTCTCACCATTTGTTTTTTCTTCATTAACTGTTTTCTGAGAGTTTGTTTTTTCTCCATTATCAAGCATAACTTACTTCTTTTTTATAAGCCTCAGCAATTCGACTCAAACGCTCATTAATGGCACGTCTATATTGGTCAGTACCTGGTGTGAAGTCTAAATTTTGAACGGGAATATAGTTTGGACTAGTATAAGCACCAGCAACACCATCAACAACACCGTATGATGGAGTTTGAACGCGGACTAATCTACCTTTTCTAGTTTTAACAATTTTATATGCCATAAGTTTACCCCAGATGAAGTTGCTCTATATTATATCAACCCCAAACGATAGGTACAGTAAGGTTTGTTGTATTAAATCAGTGTATCACAGTGATATAAATGAGTTAATAACTACTTATCTAAATCCACATAAATTCAATTTAAATTGTCTTAAGACTTCTTTTGTTACATAGTACTTGCTGCCATCGACAAGCTTTCGCTGTTTTATCAACCCTTACTTTTAAGTTCACCGTTATTGCCATTTGACTTTAAAATGAGACATTGACCATAATGCAGCTCAGTACTAAAAAACTAATTTTAATTGGCTTTTGTAACAAAGAACCTGCTGAACTTGTGCCAGCACTTGATTGTTTACCCGCGATTTTTATTTGACTTTTAGCAGCTTCATTAACAATCATTAAAAACGTTTTTGTTTTATATAGGGGTCAGTACAGAATTTGGAGAAAATAGCACGCTAAGGAAATTTGTTTGGTCTTTTTATGATTGAAAATACTGTCTAGAAAACGATGGTTTTATAGACATTGTGTTTTAACCATTAAAAACCGATAAAACCCAATCAAAAGTGTTTAAATACTTGTGTAGTATTCAAAAAATATAAAACCAAAAATTTTAGCTTTTTAAACAAATTGCTATTTCTTAGACAATAAAAAAGATTATTTAAATATCAATAATTTAAATTCAAGATAAAACGCTTAGCGTGCTATTTTCTCCGAATTCTGTGCTGACCCCTATATAGGGTACACCCAAATTAACTTAAAAAAATATCAAATAAATCTCTATTTTACGTTTACTTATAACCCTAACTGATTTAATTTAGCAGTATGACCCAAACTAACGTAAAAAGAGATAAAAATGTTTGTTAGAGCTTATTTAGGAGCAAGTACTGCCGAGCAAAATGCTGAACGCGCTAAACAGAGTCTTGTTGATTTTGCCAATGCGCATCACTTGGTTATTGCTAAGTTTTATGTTGAAAATGAAAGTGGCGCAAAACTTGAGCGACCAAAACCCAATGAGCTACTTGGGGTTACCCCAGATACAGCAGATAAATTCTTCTAACCCACGAATATTTTAATTAGCTAGTTAGCATAGAAATTATCATAAAATATAGTAATGCTAGGCCACCTAGAATTAGTAATGAAATATAAAAAGCGATTTTGGCTTTTTTATAATTATTTTTTTGTCATCTTGATTGGTTGTACTATTTGCCAAAGCATACATTAAGACAGCACAGAATAATGAACAGACCCCGATTATCAGAATCACTAGAATTATTATGCCTATCATTATCTTTGACCCTTAGAAAATGGCGTAAATTGGCATAATACATGACTTGTGAAGAGTTTAGTAATTTAACTACGCGCCTTGTCACAATAGCGAATGACCAAAGTCGATCTTTACCCATGTAATTCATCAGGCAAACCTAGAAACTAGCAAAAGACTATTATCTTTTAGCTTGGAAAGGGATACCCTAAATCGCTGGCATTCTGTTTCAGTGTAAATCCTCGTATTAAAATTGGGTTTACACAAAATATTTTACAGTCTCTTATCTGGTTAAAGCATCGTCTAACGCTTTATCATAAGCTTCTCGTTTTTCTAGGACTTTATCCAGTAGTGCAATACCTGCATCGACATTGCCTTTAGCGGCTCGGGCTTTAAATCGTGTTTCAATATCGTACTTGGCAATCATCAATGTCATGGCTTCATCAATCAATTTATTAACACTGATCCCACGAGATACTGCAAGGTTTTTGATGCGTTCATGTTTATCGTCAGTGACTCTAAGTGTGATAACGGACATCTGGGTTCTCCAATAATTGTTTAGGGGTAATCACTTTAAAGCTATCAAATACAAGTTCGCTTTGGCGAAAGTCTTTTAAATTCTTGGTCACAATATAATTAGCATTCCCAGCAACCGCTAGTTCCACAATAAAGTTATCGCCTTCATCCTTTAAATTTGGTCGCCATAGATAGCTGACATCAATTAACCGACACACTGAATATAACGCATTAAATAGTATTTCTCTTTCTGCAAAGTCTAGCGCAACGGGATGCTCAAATACTGAGGCTCGACCTATCAAGTCTTCATACTCAAATAAAAGTGCATGGCTAACTAACGGCTTAAAATCCCCTGTTAAACAGCCTCGAATGACCAAATTGTCATAGCGTGAGCCAAGGCATGCACCAACCAGGATGTTAGTATCTAAAATAATATTCATAAAAAATGCTATCATATGTGATAGCATTGATTATAATAGATTTATGGGCTGAATGATAGTGCACAAACATTGACTATAAAAATGGCTTTCTACCCCTTTTCACCACTTTAGCTGGCTGTGCAAGGTCAGACTCAGCAAACATTGGTATCATATCTTTGTCTTTATCGATGATTTGCTGATTCCGCCAGCGTTTGGCATTGGCGATGGTTGTACCGCTTACCCCTAAACTTTCTTTAATATCTTTATAGCCTAGCCCATTATCGAGTAACTTGAGTATTTTTTCGTAGTTTTTAGTGTTAGGCTGTTTGCCTTTGTATTTTCTGGCATATTCAGCAGGATTTTGGGCTTTGAGATTATCAATGCCTTGGCGTTGACGATAGCGACGTTTTTCATAGTCTTCTCTTGCGCCACTTGCCCAGACTTCAAATAATAGAGTATCAATCAAATTGAGTGAGGGGTCGTCTTGATATTGGATGTCTAATCGTCGATGAGTCGTTGGTAGACTTAATACCACCAATTTAATGCCATTGGCTTTGAGCCTGCCGTTTAAGATATCCCAGTCATTGTTATTTAGACGAGTAAGTCTGTCCATGCTTTCGATAAGTAAAATATCACCTCTACCATACTCATCAATTTCACTATTCTCAATTAAACGATTAAGTTCAGGTCGATCAAGTTTGGTGCCACTCATATTCTCAATATAGTAATGAGATATTTCTCGGTTATAACTGGCGACCAATTCTTTGAGTGATTGTTTGGCTCTTTCAGCATCTTGTCTGTTGGTACTCGCTCGCAAATAGGCAAAAATTCGCATTTTTTATCCTGTTAGGGTGTGCTAATAAGACTAATTCTTTTAGGATAGTAATTTACCACTAAACGAGACAATATAATAGGATTTTTAAGGAGATTTTATTGTCCTGCTAGGATATACCCTTAAAAGAGTAAAAACTGGCTATATGGGTAGTTTGCTGTCGTGGCGGTGGCTCTGGGTGAATTTGTGCCAGAAAGCGATGTCGGCTTCGCTACGTCTTTTTCTGCTCGATATAGTACCCAACTAGCTAAAGTTACCAAACACCGCTAAAAAAACTAAAAAACGGGTTGCTGTGATTGTTTGGTTCTCTGATGACATAGATAGGTGGGTTGGATGGAGTAATTAGTCGGACTTAGGCTATCGTACTTGGGTAACTGGTGGCTCTAGTGGATAAGGTCAGACAAGGCAAGGGGCGATTTTTCGCTGTCGTAAAGTAAATCTCTGTTCGATAGCGATATTTACACTCTTACCACCCATGACCTTTACCGCTACAATCAAAAAAAGTTTCACTTCGATAGATAGATTCAAACCCTTCACCTCATCCGACTTTAAAATCTCTATTTTTTTGATTAAGTTGTTAGGTAAATGTAGCTTTATTATTTGCATATACGCAATTAATTTTTTAGGGATTTAACCATTTCTGACATTAAACTCGCTGCCAGTGTAGCATCCAGGATAATATTTCTTCTCTGACCTTTATCAAAAAACAGGATTTTTTTTCTTTTAAAATCTTTTAAAGACTTTTAAAAGCTTTTCAGTAACCGTCAGACCGCACTGGTGGCTGATTTCAGAAAGCATTGTGCTACATTTACCTAACAACTATGCTACATTTACCTAACGATTAAGCTACTTTTACCTAACCATTGTACTACTTTTACCTAACAATAAGATACATTGAAAATATTTGTATCCTATTATAAATCTAAAATATGACTACATTTACCTAACAATATGATACGTGAAAAATATTTGTAGTATAATGTTCTCTATGAGAAATTAACTAGCTGAAATTTGGCGGTATCATAATGAAAGAATTGGTTGTTAAAACGAATAGACTTAACGAAGCAATGCACAACTTAGACTTGATAGAAAATCGGCTAATACACATGGGTATTGTTCGTTTTCGTGAAAATCCGATTTTTTCGTCTGATACCAAAGTAATCATTTCTGCTAGTGATTATGCAAAGCTATTTGATGTTGATAGAGTTTCGGCTCACCAAGCTTTGCTCGAAGCTGAAAAATCACTGTTTGCTCGCCAATTTACTATTATTAATGAAAACGGCAAACCAGAAAAAACACGTTGGATTCAATCCGTTGAATATTTGAACGGTGAAAACGCTTTAGGCATCCGCTTTAGTACAATTGTGGTAAAAGGCATTTCTCGTATTGACGGTAATAATGACCCATTTACAAGTTACTATCTTGAACAGATAGCACCTTTAAAAAGTCGTTACTCTGTAAGGTTGTATGAGTTATTAAAACAATGGGTGAAAAAAAAAGAAACTCCAGAATTTGAATTAGAAAAGTTTCGTTTTCAATTGGGGATTGCGCCCAGTGAATACACTAAAATATCAAATTTTAAGGCTCGTGTACTAAATGTTGCAATTAATGAAATAAATGAGAAAACCGATTTTGAAGTCACTTGTTGTCAGCAAAAGACTGGTCGAGAAATAACGGGCTTTAAATTTAAGATTACCAATAAGAAACAAGTTATCGACAACAAGAAAAAAGATTTGACAGGGGTGAAACTCGCTAATCAAGACACACTTACTGATATTACGAATAGTGGCTTGACCAACAATGAAATAGCAATAATTAAATCAATGGCTGAAAAATATATTGTTAATAACAATATCGTTGATGACAAACATAAAGCAAATATTCACAAAAAGGCAATGGCTGAAAAATGGGGGCTTGGGGATATTGATAAGCAAGCAGATGATTATAATGCTCAAAATGCTAAAGTTCTCGCTAGTATTGAACAAGAAAAGCTTTTAGCACAATCTGAAATTGAAAAATTAGCCCAAGAAAAAAAGATAAATAATGATTTTATGTCTTATTATGAAAGCCTTTCGAATAATAAAAAGGCTGAAATTATAGGCAAAGTTAGAAATGAATTTAAGAATATCCCAATGTTTTTAAGTTCTTTTGATAAAGACCCCAGTAACGCTTACAAAGATATTATGTTTAGTGCAACTTTTAAAAAAGTCATGAGTTATCCAGTAGAGTAGAGTTTGAGTTATTATCGTTCCATTTCACTCCCTACCCCCACCGCACAGTGGGTTTTTTTCTTCTAAGTGGTGCGATAGTAGCAGTCAACGCTGAAGTTGCTCAAAATGCTTCCTATTGCAAAATAGACGCATAAAAAATACCCAAGTCTAACCTGAGTATTTAATATAAATATAATATAAAAATAATACTAATATAGTATTATTTTTATATTATTTACTTAATAATATTTTAGTATTATTATAATACTATTTCTTGCCTTTGATGACGTTGCGTTTAACGTCATTGATGGTGTTGTATTCATCTTCACCCAAAACAGCTAGGCACTTATCAAGTAGCGTCTGTCGCATGAAATTGGTTGTTGAAGTGTCGACTTGGGATAACTTTTCGGCTGCTCGCTCGATTAACTCAATTTCTTCGACATATAAAGGAATGGTTAGAGTGCGACCATGTTTTACTCTCGACCTTTCCTTTACAGATAGTGTGTTTGGTGCAATGGTCAAAGTAGCACGATTATTTTTAGTTGTGATTGTTTCGCTAACAACTGCCTTCGTATCTGAATTAACGTCTTGCACAAAGTCAGTATTTTTTTTAACTCGGTTAAATCGGCTGTCGCTCATTATAATATCTCACTCAAAAGATTATTGATTTCATCGCTTGCTTTACTGTCTGACATTTCAATAACTGCTTTGCCGTCAAGCATCGCATCTCGAAAGACTTTACGGTCATGGATGACGGTATCAAGCAATTTAAAGATGGGATAACCGTCAATATATTTTTTCGCTTCGACTGCTTCAACATTGCGGTAATTACTACTTGCTCGATTGATGACAACGTATGATTTCAAATCTGGGTTGATTTCTTGGGCTTGACTGACCTTATTAGCTACATACGGTAGGATTTCAAGGTCAAGGATTGATGGTTGTGTTGGTACAATCAAAACATCAGATATCAGCAAAGCTTCACGCAGTAACTCACTGTCACGCCCCGCCATGTCAATGAGTATATGTTCGTATTGGTCAAAATGCGGTTGTATCGTGTCTGATAGATTGTTTAAGACTGCTAGTGAATTGAGTTTATTTTCTCGGTATTCGTTCCAGTTGTAGGCGGATAGTTGGTCGTCAGTATCAACCAATAATGTACTACCCTTTTGAGCTAATGCAACTGCTAGATTGGTGGCAACAGTGGTCTTACCCGCCCCACCCTTTCGATTTGCTATGGTAAAGATTTTAGCCATGACGGTGTCCTGTGGTATGATTTATAGTATTAATTAAATACCAAATTAATACTATCATAGTATCAAATATAAAGTAAATAATAATACTATTATAGTATTAAATAAATATTAAATTAGTATTAAAAAATCAATATGAATAATAAATTTAGCTAGGGTGGGGGTTTGGTATGATTGGCTCTAACTTGCGTTCTAAACGTGGTCTGCGGTTGGGATGTTAGATTGCACCAGACTGACCAAAAAAATCTATTAAGAATAGAGTAGGGGTGGGGTTGATTTTATTATCATATCTTGGGTAAGAAAAAATCAACAACATCGATTTCTAGTGCTTCACTCAACTGACAGATTTTAGTTAGCGTTGGATTAATTTCACCACGTTCTAAACGACGGCTTGGCTTAGGTCGGCATTGGGTTTAATGACGTTGGCAACATTATATCCTGCTCGTGCATTTCTTGGGGGTAAAACTCAACACTATCATTGCTACAAGCCAAATCACCGCCTGTAGTGAAAGGATATTCGCCTAGTTTTGCCCATTTCCATCTGATTTCATCAACAACAATAGTATCGCCATTAACTTCAAACTCACTATTATTGATTTTAATGGTCGGCTCTTTCGGTGGTGGCTCGACACGGGTGCAAGCTGATAATAACAATAGACTAAGCAAAATTCCGTTTTTCATGTTTGTTTCTCATACTTTTAAGCATTTTAAGTTTTGAATTTTAGTTCGGAACACCCCCTAAATCCTTTGTGTATCTAGCTTTACAATTATCCTTAATCAATTTTAAACCTACTGAACTCCATCATCTAACTATGATTTTCGATGGTAGGTAAAATTGACCTAAACCCACAAAAGGATAATTTTATGCAAAAAACTAAAAACACAACTAACTTGACCATTAATGCCACCACTACTAAAAATGGGGCGGATAAAGTCGCCTTGACACAAGCTAGGTTACAAGGCATAGCACAAATTATTCTTGCCATTGGTCAAGCATTGAAACCATTTAGATATCAACTAATTTGGCTGATTGTTTATTTAAGCGTGTAACTGATTATACCGCTCAAACAGAAACCCTACTCGCTCACAGTCACTTTTGAAGCCGTTTGGGTCATATATTTTTTCTACGGCTTTATCCAATGCTCTGTGGGCTTTTTTAAGGTTTGTTGGCATGGTATCGACATTGTATAACATGGCAAGGCTCACGCCATCGACAAGTTGCTTGGCTCGCTCATCTAGCACCTTTTGAGCAAGGGTCGCTATATTTTTCTTATCATTATCATTGACGGTTGGAAAGGGGAACGCATGATAAACATTTGGTGAATAGCTGTAATCGCTTTTTAACCGACCTGCTACCGTTCTCATCCAGTCCATGTGCATTTCACTAATTAAAACACCAAACAAATATAAATCTGCATTGGGTATCATGTAGATTTTATTGCTCGCAATAATATCCTTATTGAATAAATCCATTGGGATATAGGCTCGTGTTTCCGATGATACTTCTGGCACAGCGATATAATCACCTTTTGGTTGGCGTATTTGAGTAAATACCCAAGGCTCGTTCGCTTGCTCTTGCACACTCTTAGTAGGACTGTTTGCTCGCAAGGTTTTGATATTGTCAATCCGTTGTTTAATCTCTGGGTATTTAATAAATTCGCTACGGTCTTTAATGTTCGCCCCATTAAACCAAAGGCAATACCTTTCTTTGCCATTAATTAATTCTTCTGCACCAATAAACGGCTTGATAAAACTAGCTAGTTTAGGGTATTTATTAATTAATTCGGCTTTTTCACTCACACTTAAAATAAGATTACCGCCATCAGTAGGTTGGCTTCCCTTAGTCATTGCAGTCATACCTACAGGCGGCTTACTGCGTGATGGCAATATTACACTTGGGGCATTAACAAGGTATTGATTGATATTATCAGCAACGGTTAAGACTGGCTCACCTTTAATATCTGGGTAATCAAATAAAGATTTGTTTTCGTTTGCAACCAAGCTAAATCCGACAATAATACAATGCACGGCAGCTTTGCCACTTGCTTGTGAAGTCCATTGAAAGGTACGGTGAGCAAAGTTAATTTCAAAACCTTGTTCAAATAAATAACCCCATAATACCCCTGCTTGTTCGCCTTGACAGATAGAATTGGTTGATACAAAGGCCGTCTTGGTAGTAGGATTCGCTGTCATCATTCGACTGGCTTTAATATGCCAACAGGCAACATAATCGAGTTTCCCAAACTTACCATCACTCGGCATAATGGCTTTAACATCAGCTTGTTGCTGTTCACTTCGCCATGATTGACCCACAAAAGGCGGATTGCCTAGAATATAATCAGTGACTTGCCAATCGGTGTGTAATGAATTGGCATTGATGATAGTCGCACTCTCGGTCAATGGTACAGTAGGTCGAGTTTGTCCCAAACGCTCGGCACATAGCATATTCATTTGATGGTCAGTCAGCCACATAGCAACTCTGGCAATGTGTGTGGAGTACTCGTCCAACTCAATACCATAAAACTGCCCTATATGGCATTTAATCATCCCCGATATATCAAACAAGCCGTGTTGGTCTTTGGGGTAAAGTACGTCCAAAATATCCAACTCAAGTAAGCGTAACTCACGGTAGGCAACGACAAGGAAATTACCGCAGCCACACGCAGGGTCAAGGAAAGTTAAATTACTGATTTTTTCATGTAAGGCATTTAATAAATCAGCTCGTCTGTCTTTGGCAATGCTTGGGTTATTAAGGTGTCCGACAGCAGTCGCAAATTCTTCCCTTAATTCCATCATAAACAAGCCATTGACGACTTTTAAGATATTTACCGCTTCAGTGTAGTGAGCACCCATTTCTCGCCTTTCTACGCTATCCATAACGCCTTGAAAGAGTGAGCCAAAGATGAGATTGCAAATTTTTTTGTGTAAACCTTTAAAGGCAGCCTAAAATAGCATCATACTAACTAGTAGACAAATATTCTATATTAATACCCCTCCACCCGATGTCCATATAACATCACAAACTGTCTCATAGCAGGTTTCCAATTTTGAATCGGCATCGTCCATTTTTGCATCGTATTGATCAGCGCCATATAAATTGCCTTAAACACCGCATCATCATTCGGGAAAGTCTTTTTGGTACTTGTGACTTTTCTTAAGCTGGCATTCAATGATTCAATGGTATTGGTGGTATAAATTACTCGTCTAATATCTTTTGGATAATCAAAGAACGTGGTTAAGCGACCCCAGTTCTCCTGCCATGACTTGGAAATCTGTGGATGTTCGCCATCCCATTTCTCCGCAAAGGCAAGTAAATTATCTTCCGCCTCAGCAAGGGTATCAGCCCCATAGATGGTTTTCAAATCAGTCGCTATTTCCTTTCTTTGCTTATAACTGACGTATTTGAGCGAATTTCTGACTTGATGCACAATACACAGTTGAACCTTGGTTTTGGGGAACACGGTTTCAATCGCTTCAGGAAAGCCTTTTAACCCATCGCAGCAGGCAATAAAGATATCATTCACTCCACGGTTTTTTAATTCGTTCATCACTGAAACCCAGAATTTAGCGCCCTCATTCTTGGCAATCCAAAGACCGAGTAATTCCTTACGTCCTTCGGTATTAATGCCTAAAGCCAGATAAACACATTTATTATGGGCAATGCCTTCTTCTCGGTTTTTCACCACCAATCCATCAAGATAGACGACAGGATAGACTGATTCTAATGGACGTTGTTGCCATTGCTTGACTTCATCAAGCACGCTATCGGTGACCGTTGAAATAAAGGTGGAGGAAACGTCAACGCCATAGATTTCTTTTAAATGCGCTTGTATGTCACGGGTGCTCATGCCGCGAGAATACAGGGAGATAACCTTGTCATCAAAGCCGTTTAACGTGCGTTCATGTTTTTTAACAAACTGTGGGTCGAAACTGCCTTCACGGTCTCTGGGAACATCAAGTTCAATGTGACCAAAGTCGGTACGGACGGTTTTTTTAGTGGTGCCGTTACGGGCATTGCCTTTTTTACGAGCGGGTTTGCCCGCAAGCATTGCGGTTTCTTCGCTTATGGTGCTAGGCTGGGTATTTTCGTCTTCATCTGATCGTGGTTCGTCCTCTAGCAAATCATTATTGGGTTCATGATTGATGAAGTCGTCAAGGGTATCTTTCTGAGCTTTGCCTTGATAGTCATGTTTGGCATAGCCAAGATGATGGGTCATTTCGGCTTGTAAGGCTCGTTCAGCAAGTCGTTTGGTGAGTTGTTTTAAGATACCGTTTTCACCTAATATTTGTTCGGGTGTTTGATAATCTTTTAATAGTTCGTCAAGTAAAACTTCTGTTGATTCTTTCATGTAAATGTTCCTGTGTAAATCCTTGTGTTAAAATTGGGTTTACACAAAATATTTTACAGTCTCCGATACTGAGCGAATACCAAAGTAAGTTTTTTTGACCAAAAAAAGATACCAAAAAAAAGAGCAGCCATAAGCTACTCTTTTGTATTGATATCAAGTGTTTATCTATGAATTCAATTAGAATTTATAATGAGCACCGACAGTGACTAAGTCTGAGTCAACTGAAACATTATTTGTTACGTCAATTGAAGGCAGACGCGTATATTCAGCTTCTACAGACGCACTTGGCGAAAGGTTATACCCTAAACCAACACCACCTGCAAGACCTGACTCATCATATTTATCATAACCGTCATCAACTTGGGTTTGTGCAATACCTAATTTGCCTTTGGCGTAAACATTCGATGCTGGAAATTGGTATTTATAAGTACCATATAAACCTGCCGTGTTAGTACTAATTTCTCCTACTTTCGTACCGCTAACTTTTAAATCTTCTTCTGAAGAATCCACATATTCAACTTCTGCACCAAAGTTAGGGGTAAAGTTATAGCCTGCATACACACCATAAGCTGTTTGGTTATCAGCATCAAGACCGTCAACATCAGTATTAAATTGACCCGCTTTGACACCTACATAAGGTTGACCAGTGTAGCCAACAGTATTGGTTTGGTAAAGTGCAGCGTTTGCACCTGCAGTCACAACTGTACCTGCAATTAAAGCTAAAAGGGTTTTATTTAAAGTTTTCATCGTCTTCTCCTTTAGAAGTTTTTTGAAAAGTATCACAACAAGCGATGTAAAATTTTAGTTAAGTTCATTTGAATATTAGCTATGTAACTAGTTGCTACTCAGCGTTATTAGTTCACCCTGATTAATCAACCAGTTATTGCCCTGCCTGTTTTGTTAAAGCCATCATAGCAAAATAAATCTAGATTACTGTCTGTGTTTAACAGGTCGGACGTTAAGTTATGAAATGAAATTTGCCAAAAAGGTAAATAAGCTACTTATTTGAAATTTTTTGTTACATCTCCTGTCAAGCACCAGTTTTTTAAGAAATATTTAGTTACATTTACTTAGATATTTGGGTCAAATCTGTGTCATACAAACTTTTTTGCAATAAAAAAAGGGCTTAAAGTTACCTTTTTTGCCCTTTTTTTAAGCCCTTTCTGCTATGCCGTTTTTTTTATCAATTAATTATTTGGCGGCTTTGCTTTTGAGTAACGCTTGAATATTGGCCAAATAATCCTCTGCGGTTTTCTTCGGTTGATGCGCTGCCGCTGATTTTTTCATGCCGGGGGCATCGATATGTTCTGTCGGCAACTCGTCGATAAATCGGCTAGGGGTGGTGGTTTTCATTTGACCGCCTGCACGGCGCTGGGCAGCCATCGTCATGGTCAACTCTTTACGGGCACGGGTAATCCCCACGTACATCAAACGTCGTTCTTCCTCGATGGATTCAGCAATAATGGAGTTTTTATGCGGTAATAGTTCTTCTTCAAGTCCCATGATATAGACATAATCAAACTCAAGCCCTTTAGCGGCGTGTAGCGTCATCAAATTGACTTTGTTGGTATTTTCCTCTTCCTGCTGCTGCTCAAGCATATCAAGTAACACAAGCTTACGAATAACTGCATCAATGGTGCGATCATCGTCATCATCGGCGCGGTTAATCAGGTTTTGGATACTGGCGTAAAGGGTCTCGATATTATCAATGCGAATTTTTTCTTGCTGTGGGGTTTTTGCTTCGCTTCGTACCAAATCAATATAGCCAGTTTCATCAATCATTTGCTTGACCAACGGCACAGGGTCGGGATGCTGGTATAGCTCTTGGGTGTAACGCTCGATAAAATCAGCAAATTCTTTAAGCTCGCCACTGGCTTTTTTGGGTAACACATGCGTAAGTCCACTATGACCACTTGCCATCAAGAGCGAGACTTGGTGTTCTTGGGCAAATAGTCCGAGCTTTTCAAGGCTGGCAGGTCCAAGTCCACGTTTTGGGGTATTGATAATGCGTAAAAAGGCACTGTCGTCTTCAGGATTCAGAATCAAGCGCAAATAGCTCATAATGTCTTTGATTTCGCTACGGGCAAAGAACGACGTGCCGCCCGATAACTTATAAGGAATTTGCAGCTGACGTAGCTGGGCTTCCAACATACGCGCCTGAAAATTACTACGATACAGTACCGCATAATCTTGCCATTCATTGGCATTGCGAAGTTTGTGGGTGATGATTTCTTTGGCAACGCGCTCGGCTTCATCATCATCGTTACGACAATTGATGATGCGAATCAGCTCGCCATGCCCTTTATCTGACCATAATTTTTTTTCAAATAAATGCTCATTATTGGTAATCACTGAGTTGGCAGCGTGCAAAATACGCGACGTCGAGCGATAGTTTTGCTCAAGCTTAACCACTTTTAATTTGGGAAAATCCTCTTGCAGAAGTGCCATGTTTTCAGGTTTTGCCCCACGCCATGCATAGATGGATTGGTCATCATCCCCCACCACCGTAAAACGCGGCTGCACGCCAACTAACAGTTTAATCAATTCATATTGCGCGGTATTGGTGTCTTGGTATTCATCTACCAATAGATAGCGTATGCGATTTTGCCATTTATCACGTACTTGGCTATTTTCTTGCAACAGCCGTGTTGGCATTACAATTAAGTCATCAAAATCCACCGCATTGTACGCACGTAGGTTACGCTCGTAGAGCTGATAGAGCGTTGCAAATAGCATATCTTCAGGCTCGGTCAGCGTATCTGCTGCTTTTTCAGGCGGGATGAGGTCGTTTTTCCAATCCGAAATCATTTTGATAGCTTTACCGACCAATTCGCGGCTCTCAGCACCGCTCATATTGTCTCGCACCATCAAATCCATCAACAGCCGCTTGCTATCTTCGGCATCCATGATAGAAAAATTGCCTTTAAGCGGCGTATGCAATAACTCGTAACGTAAAAACTGCAAGCCAAATTGGTGAAAAGTCGAGACAGTTAAGCCTTTGGTTTTATCACTCGGTAATAATTTTTGCACACGGGCTTTCATCTCGCGAGCCGCTTTGTTGGTAAAGGTGACCGCGGTGATACGCTCGGCTGGCATTTGGCACTCTTCAATCAGATAAGCGATTTTACGGGTAATTACCGATGTTTTACCCGAACCTGCACCTGCCAGTACCAGCAAGGGTCCAGAGACATATTGCATGGCTTCTTGTTGGCGAGGGTTTAATTGGCTCATAGTCGCTTCCACCGTTAATAAAAGTTGCTCAGTAAAAAATGGACAATCGACTATTATAGTCTAAAGCGCAAAAGATAAGGACATAGTTGGCAGTAAAATTTTGAGAAATAACTTGTGCAATAATCGATAAGCCATTGGTTATCAATGACTGGTATAAAAAAAAGATGCGGCATCGCATCTTCTATCAATTGAACTAATAACAATATATTAATTATGGGTAGACAATACTACCTGTTGGCTCGGCTGATTTAAGGTACTAACGACCGCGTCAGTCGGACTTATCGATGGCTGAGTATCCGTTGTCAAATCGCCTGACAGTTTAAAGCTGAGTGCCAAGAATGACATCATAGCCACTGCCATCATGGCGTTTTTGATTGGGCTATTAGAAATCGAACTATTAGAAATTGGTTCATTACTCATCATCTTATCCTCGATTAATCAGCTAGCAGATACCACTCTCGTCTTTTATTTATTATTAACCCCATTACCTGCTTATTTTTTTCAAAAATTTAATGCCAAAAAGTAATCTATTATTGCAAAACGCTAAAAATGCCGCCAAAAAAGGCTCGTCCAAAATTAGTAAGCTTAGTCAATAGGGGTAAATAAAAGTGTATATTTTTGCTTTAGTTTATTGTGCATGAAGTTGAAGGATAAACTAAGTTACTATTTAGTAAATAAATGGGTAAAAAAATAATTAAAGTTAACAGATTTGTTATTCTCTATGACATTAAGTAAGTTTTTATAGGGCTCGTTATAGCGCTCGATGCTTTTAAGTTAATAAATGTAACATCAAAAAAAGGCGACACTGATTGATAAACCAGTGTCGCCTTTAGTTTTAATCAAACTTTAGAACATTATTGATTGAGCTGCTTGGCGGCTGTCATTGCAAAATAAGTTAAGATACCGTCGGCACCTGCACGGCGAAACCCTAACAGTAATTCCAAAATAACGTCCTCGCTTAACCAGCCGTTTTGTATCGCTGCCATGTGCATGGCATATTCACCTGATACTTGATAGGCATAAGTTGGCACGCCAAACGTGTCTTTGACCTCGCGTACCAAATCAAGATAAGGCTGACCTGGTTTTACCATTACCATGTCAGCGCCTTCTTGGATGTCGAGGGCGACTTCATGCAGAGCTTCGGCGCGATTACCAAAATCCATTTGGTATTGTTTTTTGTGTCCGCCTTTAAGGTTGCCTGCGCTGCCGACGGCATCCCGAAACGGTCCATAATACGCAGACGCGTATTTGGCAGAATACGCCATAATGGCGGTATTAATAAAATTTTCTCCATCCAATGCTTGACGAAGCGCGGCAATACGACCATCCATCATATCGCTTGGTGAGATGATATCCGCGCCTGCACGGGCATGGCTCAGGGCTTGTTTGGCGAGGATGTCAACGGTGATGTCATTGAGTACGTAGCCATTGTCATCGACAATACCGTCTTGACCATGACTGGTATACGGGTCGAGTGCCACATCAGTCATCACCACCATCTCAGGTAAGGCATTTTTAATTGCTTTGATAGCGGTGCAGGCAAGACCGTTCTCATCATAGGCGTGTTCAGCCTGTAGCGATTTAAGGCTTGGGCTAATGACAGGGAATAAATCAATGGTGGTGACGCCTAGACTGAGTAGTTGCTTAGCATACTCGATTAGCAAGTCCACGCTCAAACGCTCAACGCCTGGCATGCTTGCCACGGCTTGGCGCTGCTGTTTACCCTCAATGACAAACACGGGCGCAATCAGATGCTTGGGTTCAATGCTGGTTTCTTGCACCATGGCGCGGATATTATCGTTGTAACGTAGGCGACGTAAGCGAGTATTGGGGAATGAACGATTAAAAATATAACTCATGAAGACCTCTTATTATCGAGTGACACTTATTATCAAATAACGTTATCAAGTAACGCAGAAATTGTATAAGGATAAATAAGCAAAATTTGCTAGAATGATAATTTTTTAAAAAGTCATCTTACCACAATCTACTTACGCATGGAGGGCGCCGTGAGTTTAAACCCTGTAAATGCCAATCAATTAGCCGCTCAGTCATCGACTGACAGCACTAATATGACTGACACAATGTCTAAAGAAAATGACGAGCATTCTGATTTGGCAAACGAGTCGCAACTGCAGCTCAATGAAGACAGTGAGCATCACGCCATCAGCAAACCTAGTATTGATGTGCTAGGGCAGCAGCTCGCCAGCATCATGTCGCAAAGCCCATTTGTGGCGCATACCTTTACTACCTATCATTATGAAGATGGCAAAGCATATGGCAAGGTCAAGTCCAATCCAGCCCTCATCGGCAATCCAAATTTTGAGATTTTGCATGGCGGTATGACGGCGACGCTATTAGATACCATAGGCGGGCTTGAAGGCATGCTGGAAATCTATCGTCGTGACCAAGGCACATTTGAAGAGCAGACCAAAAAAATCAAACGCATGGCAACCGTTGATTTGCGTGTTGATTATCTAGCCCCTGGGCGCGGTCATGAGTTTATGGTCACAGCCGAAGTGATGCGTATGGGACGCAAAGGCTGCACCACGCGGATGATGTTGGTCAATGATGAAGGAAAACTCATCGCACATGGCATCGCCAGTTATGCTTTTTAAAACAGCCATTTATAGTAAAAAACCCATAAAAAACCCACAGTGATGTGGGTTTTTTACTATAACAGCTTACGGCTAATCTAATGCACTAGCTCTAATGAGCTAGGTCTAATGTATTAGGGTTGGACTGTGGTTGTAGTGGTCGTGGTTGAGGTCGTTTTAGTGCTCACTTCGGCAGGTTGATTGGCTGCATCAGTAATTTTTTGCTGGGCATTATTAGTAATCTGTGACAACTTGGTGCTGAAATTCGTATGTTTTTCTGTGGGTGTGTCAAGTGGTACATCGCGACTCACCCCGCCACCTAAAACTTGGTATAGCTGGATTTGACTGAGCAATTGCGACTGCTTGGTATTTAGAATACTTTGTTGGCTGCTATAAATCGAACGCTGTGCATCTAATACGCCCAAATAATTGTCTAAACCTGCTTTGAAACGGGCTTGAACAATTTGATAGTATTTTTGGTTGGCAGCGAGCGACTGGTTGTACGCGGCCAACTGCTGATTTAACGTTGCGCGATTGGCAAATACGTCATTGACTTCTTTAAAAGCGGTTTGAATCGCTTTTTCATAAGTATTTAGCGCTTGTTGTTGCTCGATTTCACTCACTTGATAGTTGGCCTTACGTAGACCTGCATCAAAAATCGGCAAGCTCAAACTCGGTCCAAAACCCCAGCTAAACGCGCCTGTTTTAAACAAATCGCCTAAGCTTGAACTGGCAGCACCCACATTGCCGGATAAGCTAATGGTTGGATAAAACGCAGCGCGCGCGGCGTTAATATTTGCCCCTGCGGCTTTTAAGTTATATTCCGCTTGACGCAAATCAGGACGATACAATAACAAATCACTGGGTAAGCCCGTGCCAAAAATACGATTATTGGTGATGCTACTAATGCCCGCAGCGGGTAGTAGGCTATTATCCACAGGGGCGCCTACTAGGTAGCGTAGGGCATTTTGGTTGGTCAACAAATTGGTTTGTGCTTGGGCGATAGACACTTTGGCAGCTTCAACTGCCGCTTGGGCCTGTACGCTAGTTAGCTGTGAATCAAGACCTGCTTTAAAACGCAGCTGGTTAATGCGAAGCGAATCTTGGCGCGTGGCTAAGGTTTGTTTGGCAAGTTGCAGTTGTGCCAAATTATAGCTGTATGCCACATAGCTTTGCGCAATGTTACTAATCAAGCTAATTTGCGCGGCATCTTTGGCAGCAGTGGTGGCAAGATAATTTTGTAAAGCGGCATCTTTAAGGCTCGCAATACGTCCCCAAAAGTCAAACTCGTAACTTGACATTGCCAGACCGACATTATAAGTACTACTAGGATTCGCGTCTCTTGAGTTTGTCGCACCGTAAGAATATGAGCCAGAACTATTGATAGTGGGCACATCGGCGATATCTTGGATTTGGTATTGTGCGCGGGCTTTTTGAATCGCTAAAATCGTGGCACTGATGTCTTTGTTATTGTCTAACCCCAACTGAATCAGTTGTTTTAGCTTAGCATCACTATAAAAGTCCTGCCAACGCTGAGACGCGATGCTCGGCTGATTGGTGCCGCTGACGGTCTGATTGTCGTAGGTCTCATAAGGCTGATTAATTGCGATATGCGGCTGCGCCACGACAGGCTCAGTTTTGGCTTTTGGAATCGTTTGACAAGCGGTGAGCGATAGTAGGGTGGCTACTATAGCGGTCAGGGGCACTAGGCGAAAGGTAGAATCCATATAACTTACCTGTATAAACATAATGTGTTTGTTATTGTAAAAAATTAAATGGGTAAAATGTTTACCCATTTATGTCTTATTGATGGTTGGATTGTGAACTGTCATCAGGCTTGTAGATACTCACCTGCGTGGGCTGAGTGACAGCGACAGGTTCAGCAGGATTAGGCGAGTAAGGTGATACGGGTTGTAAGTCACCATCATTACCATCATTGGGGTCATGCGGTTTGTTACCTTTAATCAGTGAGCGTATCCACACATAGAACATTGGGATAAAGAACACCCCCAAGATAGTTGCACTGACCACGCCGCCTAACACACTTGTACCAATCGCATTTTGGCTACCTGAGCCTGCGCCTGTTGCCAAGAATAAGGGTACTACACCAATACCAAACGCCAATGATGTCATGATAATCGGACGTAAGCGTTGGCGAGCAGCGACCGTAACCGAGTCATATAGACTATGTCCCAAATCTTGTCGTTCTTTGGCAAATTCAATAATCAAAATGGCATTTTTGGCTGATAAACCCACAACGGTCAGCAGACCCACTTGCAAATAAATATCGTTTGAAAGCCCACGTAAACCGGTAAACAGCGCAGCACCTAATACCCCAAGTGGCACAACAAGCAGCACTGCAAAGGGAATTGACCAGCTTTCATACAGCGCAGCTAAACATAAGAACACCACTAAAATCGAAATCGCGTACAGCATAGGTGCTTGGGCGCCAGATTTTTTCTCTTCTAATGATAAACCTGTCCATTCATAACTGATGCCTTTTGGCAGTTTGGCAATCATTTGTTCCATCGCAGTCATCGCTTGACCGGTACTAAGTCCTGGCGCTGCGTTACCTTGTAAGTTCATCGATGACAAGCTGTTATAACGCGTTAGCGTAGGCGAACCATACTGCCATTCACCAGTGGCAAATGAGCTAAACGGAATCATCTGATTGTCACTGTTACGTACATACCATTTGTTGATGTCCTCTGGGGTGGTACGGCTCTCAGCTTCACCTTGCATATACACTTTTTTGATACGACCACGATCCATAAAGTCATTGACGTAGCTACTACCCCAAGCGGTACTAAGAACACTGTTAATCACGCTCGGCGCGACACCCATAGCCGCAGCAGCATCATAGTTGACGTTGACTTTGTATTGGGGTGAATCTTCTTGTCCATTTGGACGCACGCCACTGACTTGTTTATTTTGCGCCGCCATGCCCAGTAGCATGTTACGGGCTTGCAGCAAGCCTTCGTGACCTAGGTTGCCTGAGTCTTGTAGCTGCAGATCAAAACCCGTTGCCGTACCCAAACCTTGAATTGCAGGCGGTGCAATGGCATATACTTGGGCTTCATTCACTTGGGTCATAAAATAACCCATGGCACGTTCGGCAATCGATTGCGCGGTATTTTCTTTACCAGGGCGTTCATCCCAATCTTTTAAGCGCACAAATGCCAATCCCATATTTTGTCCTTCACCGGCAAAACTAAAGCCATTGATCGTAAATACAGACTGCACAAGGTCTTTTTCTTGGGTTTTATAATAGGCGTTGACCTTTTCGATAACCGCTTGCGTTTGATTTTGGGTACTACCAGCAGGCAGCTGCACCAATGTCATTAGCATACCTTGGTCTTCTTCGGGGATAAACGAACTTGGAATACGGGTAAATAAGAACACCAATGCCGCAATCACCAAGGCATAAGGTATCATATACAGCCAGCGCATTTTGATACTGCGACCCACAAATTTTTCATAGCCTTTACTCAGACGCATAAACATACGGTTAAATGCGCCAAAGAAACCGGTCTGATGCTCGCTGTGTTTGTCATGGGCTTTAGTGCGTTTGAGGATAGTCGCACATAGGGCAGGGGTGAAAATCAACGCAACTAAGGCGGATAGTACCATACTGCTGATAAGCGTCACGGAGAACTGGCGATAAATCACCCCAGTTGAGCCGCCAAAGAATGCCATCGGTAAAAATACCGCCGACAAAATCAAGGCAATACCAATCACCACTTTACTGATTTCGCGCATCGATTCACGGGTGGCTTCCAGTGGCGTCATGTCTGGATTTTCTTCCAGCAAACGCTCAACGTTTTCCACCACGACAATCGCGTCATCGACTAATAGACCGATGGATAACACCATGGCAAACAGCGTCAACACATTGATGGTATAGCCAAATGCGTACAAAATACCAAACGTACCCAGTATTACCACAGGTACTGCCAACGTAGGAATAATCGTTGCGCGCCAGCTTTGTAAAAACAAGAACATCACTAAAAATACCAGCGCAATCGCTTCAGCAAGTGTTCTGACTACTTCCTCAATCGACAAACGTACAAATGGCGTGGTGTCATAAGCAACCGAGGCTTTTAAGCCCGCAGGAAAATTAGGTTCAAGCTCTTTAAGTTTGGCTTCTACGGCGTTACGTGTGCTTAAAGCATTGGCGCCAGATGACAGTGAGATACCGATACCTGCCGCATCCTTGCCATTGTAGCGGGCAATCTCGCTGTAGCTTTCACTACCAATTTCCACTTTGGCGACATCACCCAAGCGAATTTGCGCACCATCTGTATTACTTTTAAGCAAAATATTACGAAATTGCTCTGGGGTTTGTAAGTAACTTTGCACGGTCACTGTGGCATTAATGGCTTGACGGGCTTCGTCAGTCGGCGTTTGTCCTAGCTGACCGGCTGATACTTGCGCGTTTTGCGCTTGAATTGCGCTGGTGATATCCGAGGGTATTAAGCCATAGGTACGAAGTTTTTCAGGGTCTAACCAAATACGCATGGCATACGCAGAGCCAAACACGTTGACGTTACCCACACCCTCGACACGGCTGATCTGGTCAACCACGTTGGAGTTGAGATAATCGGCAATATCGGCACGATCCATACTGCCATCTTCAGATGTCATCGCCAGTACCATCAAAAAGCCACTCGTGGACTTATTGACGTTGACCCCCATGCGCTGCACCATCTCTGGCAGCGAACTCATGGCAGATTGCAGTTTGTTTTGGACTTGGACTTGTGCCGTATCGGGATCTGTCCCGTTCTCAAAGGTCAAGGTAATTTGCGCAGCGCCACTTGATGATGAACTTGAGGACATATACATCAATCCATCAAGCCCTTTCATTTTTTGTTCAATCACCTGCGTGACGGAGTCTTCAATGGTTTGGGCAGCGGCACCTGGATAAGTTGCTGAGATACTAATGGTAGGTGGGGCAATACGTGGATACTGCTCAATCGGTAATTTAAAAATTGCTAAGATACCCATCAGCATGATGAGCATGGCAATCACCCAAGCAAAGATGGGTCTATCAATAAAAAAGCGTGACATGATATCTCCCGTGCTTATGGTTGCGCAGTTTTGGCGGTAGTTGAGCTATTTGTTACGGTCGTTTTGGTCGTCGTCGTGGTAGAAGCATTGGTCGGTACCGCGGTTGAGGCTGGTGTAGACGCCACATAAGGCATGGCTTTGACTTGCTGATCTGGTTTGACTTTGGCGCCACCAACCATCACCACTTGCTCACCTTGTTTTAGACCGCTAGTGACAATCCATTGACCTTGGTGCGTGCCTTGAACCGTAACTGGGCGTACTTGGATTTTATTATTGGCGTCAACCACATATACGGTTGATTCACCTTTGGCTGTACGATTAATGGCACTTTGTGGCAATAATACGGCATTATTGATAATACCTTGAATCAACTGGGCATTCACCATCATCCCTGGCAACAGCACAAAGTTATCATTGCTAAATACAGCACGCAGATTAACCGTGCCTGTGGTACTATCCACTTTAGCTTCTTCGAAGCGAAGTTGCCCCACCATCGGGTAGGTTGAGCCATCAGCGAGCTTTAACTGAACCTGTGCGGTACGCGGTGTGCTAAGTTTACCAGCCGCAAATTGCTGACGAAGCGCCAATAACTCGGCGGCTGACTGACTGATATCGACATAAATTGGATTAAGTTGCGAGACGGTTACCATCTGCGTCGTGCCCGCGGTGGCAAGCGCACCGACATTGACATTTGAGCGACTGGTGATACCACTAATAGGCGCTTTAACCACAGTACGGCTCATGGTGAGCTGGTTGCTATTCACTGATTGTTGTGCGCCGCGAGCCGCTGCTTGGGCAGCATCAATATTGGCTTGTGCCACCCCGACTTGCGCCTGCGCATTTTTAACCGCTGCTTGCGCGGTACGCACGGCGGTCGCCCCTTGGTCATATTCTTGACTGGAGATAGCTTCAGTACCACGTAGCTGTTTTAGACGGTTTAAATTGGTTTGAGCCAGCGCAAGTTCGGCTTGGCGGGTTTCTAGCACCGCTAAGGCATTATTATAGTTGGCTTTTGCGGTATTGACACTGGCAAGACTTTGATCAAGGCTTGCGCGACTACCGGCAAGTACACTGGTGTAGCTATCGGTATTGATTTGATATAACGGCTGATTTTGTTTGACAAAAGTGCCTTCGCGAAACAACCGGCGGTCAATAATACCTGATACTTGCGGCGTAACGGTGGCTTCTTGATAGGCGACAACTTTACCTGATAACTCTTTGGTAAGTGGAATCGTTTGGAATGTTACAGGCTGTACATTGACTATTGTGGGTGGCATTTGCGCCTGTGCTCCTGCACCGCCGCCGCCACTTTGTTGCTGGGCTGCTGTGTCTGACTTATTACACCCGATTAATAAGCTACAACTCGCTAATGACACCATGAACAACACTGGGTATCTCATACCAACCTCATAAAAAATAGGGAATTTTAAAAAAATATTATAAAATAAATGCGACATTGTTGTTGCAATATTTACGATAAGACACAAAACTTTAGGATAACTAAAAGATAGCTACATTACTACCAGCTATCGACAGCGGTTATTTTAAAAAAAAATCTCTAATTGGGAAACCGACAATATTAAACAAAGTAAGTGTTTAAGCAACAATTATTGCCTATTTGTATACATAAAAATTTTAAAATGTCAAAGCCATTGATCGATTTTTTTAACAAGGAAACATTTGCGCATGACTTTAAGTCGTAACAAGTCACCTGATTTACGTGTTGTCAAAACCCATAAAGCCATCCGTGAAGCCTTTATTATATTGTTGTCCGAGCAGGAGTACAACGATATTGCTATCCAAGCAATTTTGGAGCGCGCCAAAGTCAATCGCGCTACTTTTTATAAATATTACAGTGGTAAGGGTGATTTGGCTGGGCAGATGATTGATGATTTCAAGCAGGAAGTCAGCCAGCTATTTCAAGACAGGCTCAATGCCGATAGTCAAATGCTGCAAATGATTATGGAAAATCATTCACAAAAGCTCTTTGAACGCCGCCAAGAGATGCTTGCCCTGTGGAAAATCCGCACCCAACACCACAATCTTTATCATGATATGTTTTTGATGGGTAAACAAAACTTTATTGAACTGGCTAAAAAACAAAAGGCGACAGATTATTTAACGGCGGAGGCGATTGATTACCAAGCCACCATGATGGCAACTGTTTTTATGGCAAGTTTGAAATACTTTTATGAAAGGGAGTTGCCATTACCGAAGAACTTGCCAGTGGATTGGCAACAAATGCTGGACATCATAAAAAGCTAGCCCAGTTGGCTATCATAACGAAAATGATTAATAAAATAACTTGCTAATACCTCGACCAGTGCCACGGGCATGTCGTGACCAAGCTCATCAATGAGTATCAAGTGACTGTGCGCAATATGCTTGGCAAGCGAATAGGCATGACTAAATGGAATGAGTTTGTCTTGTTTGCCATGAATGATGAGGGTGGGCTGGTGGATTTGTTTGTCAATATCGACCAGTGACCCCGTCGCCAAAATCGCCAGTAACTGCCGCTGCGTACCTTTTGGGTAAAAACGTCGTTTAAATAGTTTTTTAGCTTTGCTGAACGCCGCTTGTTCATCAAAGTAATCGGGGCTGGCGATGGTCTTGATGGTTTGCACGAACTGCTGGGTCAATGCGTCAGCATCTTGGCTTTTGGGTAGTGGCTGGGTAAAAGCCCTGATGGCTTCAATAGCGGGTGGGCGCGAAAAGGGTCGATTGTTACTGGTGGATAATAGTCCCAATTTTTCTACTTGGTGGGGATAACGCACCGCCATGATTTGCGCAATCATACCGCCCATCGATTGACCAATCACAAAGTATTTTTTGATCCCCAATATTTTGAGCAGTTGATAGGCATCTTCTGCCATATCGTACAAATCATACGGAGTTTGCAGGTTTTTAAGCGGTAAACCCAGTCCGAATCTGCCCAGCAATTTGGCTTTATAAATGGGCGAATCATGAGCGGGGGTCAGTTTTTTGTGCTTAAGCTTGCTGGATTTGCCAATGTCGCGATTGTCAAATCGCACGACCCGAAAGCCAGCAGTGATTAGCGCATAGCAGAATTCATTGGGCCATACCAAGCTTTGCGCGCCTAAGCCCATAATCAGTACGATGGTAGGGTGGGTAGGGTTGCCACCCACTTCCACATAGAATTTATACTTTGGGGTGCGCACCTTTGCGGCCTGCATAAAATCCGCGTGTTTGGAAGGTCGAAATTTAATGTCGATGGTGGCAGGGTTAGCAGGGTCAATGGTGGCAGGTGATTGAATGGTGTCTAATGCCGATTGCGCTTGGGTTTTTTTGGCTTTTTCTTCGATAAGTTGTTGTTTAATATCGGGTAATGAAGTGGGCATAATATCAGACATACAGCGTCCATAATCTTAAAGCTAACCATCAAAAAGCCATCAATCACAAAACTATTAATCATGAAGGTATCAGTCAAAAAGGTATTAATCAAAAAACTATCAAAAAATTAGCAAAGTTTTATGACGACTTAATGACGTATGATTACCGCGCCTCGAATTGGACATCAAACTAATCACCACCCCGCCTTTATTAATAATTAACAATTAATAAAGCCGTTGGCTGGCAAGCGTCATCAAATCGAGTAAACCTTGACGGTATTGTGAATCAGGTAAGGTCAGTACGGCTTGTCTAGCAATCTCGCTTTCTTGCATCGCTTTGTCACGGCAATACGCCAGTGCGCCACTGGTTTTGACAATCTCAATAATTTCGTGGGTATCGTTTACTTCACCCGTCTGAATGGCAATCCGTAATTTTTCATGCGTATCACCCTTGGTCATTTCAAGCGCTTTAATCAGCGGCAAGGTTGGCTTGCCTTCAGCGATATCATCACCCACGTTTTTGCCGAGCACCTTACTGTCACCGACAAAATCTAAGATATCATCAATGATTTGGAAAGCATTACCAAAGTGCTGCCCAAATGTGGCGAAGGCGTCATTGTATTCAGGGCGATTTTCCAAAATAGCCACACCTTGACTTGCCATCATAAATAGCCGAGAGGTTTTGCCGTCAATGATTTTCATATAATCAGCTTCGGTGGCTTGTGGGTCATGCTGATGTTGGAGCTGTAATACTTCCCCTTCAGCGATATCACAAGTGCCATCTGAGAATAACTGCAATAACGGCAACGAGCCAAAACCCACCAAAAGATTAAATGAACGGGCAATCAGATAGTCACCGACCAGTACAGCCGTTGCATTATCCCACGTTGCATTCGCAGTCGGCTTACCGCGGCGCATACCTGACTCATCAATCACATCGTCATGTACTAACGTTGCGGTATGCAGCATTTCGGTGATTGCGCCCAAATGCATGGCAGCTTGTGAGGGCTGATCGTTACAAATACGTGAGCAAAGCAGCGAAATCAGCGGGCGCATACGCTTACCGCCTGCGTTGATGACATGCTGACTCACCGACATGACCAGTTTGACTTTTGAGCTTAGACTGCCATACACCTGCTTATCCATAATCTCGAAATCGTCAGCGATAATAGATTGAATCTGCTGATAGGTGACAGGCGTGCTGTTACTGTCTTTGGTAACACCCGCATTGATAGCAGTGGATATAGGATTTGATTGTTGATTGTCTAGCATAGGTTGGCTCAAAGCTTGGAGTGAAAATTCGTGAAATTTGGCTTGTGGTGAAAGTCGGCAAAATCATACCATACTGCCGTTTTTTGTGTAAGTTATAGCTGTGTATTTTTATTGACGACTTGTATTACTGAGCATCTATTGCGTTGACAAACGCGCAATAATTTATCAGCCAAACTCGCACCCACATCCGTGAAGTTTTACTTGATTTTAAACACTAAAAACGTTAAAATCGCGACCTTATATTTCCCTGTGTATCCGTCGTAGAAGTGTTATCGCCCTTGGTAGCCACGGTGTACGGGTTTATTGGAGCAACCAAGATGTATGCAGTAATCAAAAGTGGTGGTAAACAACATCGCGTCGTTCAAGATGAATTTTTAAAAGTTGAATTGCTAAAAGCTGAAAAAGGCGCTACCATCAAAATTGAAGACGTTTTAATGGTCGTTGATGGCAGTGATATCAAAATTGGTCAACCTGTGGTTGCCGGTGCAGTGGTCGAAGCTGAAGTAGTAGAACATGGTCGTGGCGAGAAAGTACGTATTGTAAAACACAGACGTCGTAAACACTATCATAAAGAACAAGGTCACCGTCAATGGTATACTTTGTTAAAAATCAAAGCAATCACTGCTTAATTGACTATTTCAAACACATTAATCTCTAGGAGACATCGACATGGCACATAAAAAAGCCGCAGGTTCTACCCGTAACGGTCGTGATTCAAACCCAAAAATGCTTGGCGTAAAAATCTTTGGCGGTCAACAAGTTGTTGCTGGTAACATCATTGTACGTCAACGTGGTACAGAATTTCACGCAGGTGAAGGTGTAGGTATGGGTCGTGACCATACATTATTTGCTTTAACTGACGGTGTGGTAAAATTTGCTGTTAAAGGTAAATTCAATCGTCGCTACGTATTTGTTGAAGGCGCAGCTGAATAATCATTTAGCTTGTTGTTAAACAAATTAACCCAATAAGTTGCACTTATTGGGTTTTTTATTGCTGGTAGCCAAGCGTGTTAACGGGTTTTGGATAGTTTTTATGGCTTGGCAGTGGTTAGTCATTATCTAATCAAAACTTTCTTATCACTCAGCTATTGTTACATTTGTTACAACTTCAACAACAATCATTGCATGGGGCGTCTAGTAGGGTAAGAAAAATTTAGCGACAATAGCTGTCAGCGAATTTAGCTTAACTTGTTAATTTTTAATTGATTGATTAGCCTGTTGGGCTGATATTATTTTTGAATACTTTTTCTAAACTTTTAACAATTTTTATTGAATGAGGAACCTACGATGACAACATCTACCAATAAAATTATCAGTAAATTAGCTACTGGTATATTATCAGCATTATTGATTACTAGTATGCCGATGACAGTCGCCATGCAATCAGCTAATGCCGCTGTCGCCAATTCATCAACTGCGGCAACAAACTTAAACAACCTACTTAAAAATGTCAAAAGCATGACCGCCAATTTTAGTCAAACTACCTCTGGCGCAGGTGGCAAGGGCTTAAGTAAGGCATCAAGAAATTTCTCAGGCACCATGGCCGTGCAACGCCCGAACCAGTTTCGTTGGCAGATTAATGGCACGGCATCGCAACTGATTGTTGCCAATGGCAATACGCTTTGGGTGTACGATAAAGATTTAAATCAAGCGACCAAGCAAAATGTGAGCAATCAAGTAGGGGATACCCCAGCACTGATTTTGTCAGGCGACCCCAGCAAAATCGATAATAGTTTCAATGTGACCCAGCCGATTGCCTCAAAAAATTATTATGTGCTTTATCCAAAAAGTGGCAATGCCAACTTTAAAAGCTTAGGCATCGCTTTTAATAGCGGTAATCCTGTCATGATGGTATTAAATGATAATTTGGGACAAACCACCACTATTCGATTCTCCAATGTGAAACGCAATACCTCAATTGCCAGTAATCAATTTAGCTTCACACCACCTAAAGGCGTTGATGTGATTAACCAATAAGGTATTTAACTATTTCATTAAATATTTTATTTAAATGATTTTTGGCTGATAAACCCTGCTTATGGCAGGGTTTTTTTGCTAAAGTGTTGCTATTTAATTAACGGTTAATTACCGGAAGATTGAAGCCTGCTACTAGCATTTTTTACATAAAATGAGTAAACTATCCGTGTTTTAGCCAGTTAACAGCAATATATAGTTACTTTTGTTAAAATACGCATTTTTATAAAGTGATGTAATGCTGCTTTATATTAGAGTTTCATCGTGGTTTTAGCAATATCTCTAACTAGCCTGTTTAGTAACTAGCCAATCACTCACCGATTACAATAATGGTCAATGGATGTGCAGCCTTGTTAGCTGGTACGAGGTAATCTTAAGCAAAATAGTTCTTAAGAAGTTATCTGCCATCGTCTTTGTGATATTACGCTTGAGCCAGACGGGCTTGGTGGAAATATCAAAAATATCGTCCCAACTTGAATTGCATAACCCACGTAACGGTTAGTCGTATTGCCCAGGAGTATCCTCATGATTCCAGTCATTGATTGGTCTGCAATTGTATTTATTTTGGCAGCCATAGGACTTTGTATTTTCATGCTTGTTGTACCAAGATTGTTAGGTGGTACTTCTAAAGGCTTTCAAAAGCAAGAGAATTTCGAGTCGGGTGTGGTCAGTGCTGGCTCTGCCAGAATCCGTTTATCTGCAAAATTCTATATCGTCGCTATTTTCTTTGTTATCTTTGACTTAGAAGCATTATATCTATATACCTATGCGGTATCGGTCAAAGAAGCAGGTTGGCTGGGATTTTGGACCGTTGTGCTGTTTGTGGTAGAGCTGTTAATCGGTCTATATTATCTGCTCAAACTAGGGGCGCTTAACTGGTCACCTGCAGACAAAAAGCCAAAACCAAAGCGTTTGGCTGCGGCGCCTGCGGGCTTTAATCTGGCGGATATTACCCGCTTTAATGGTATTGAAGAGTTAGAAATTGACCCTACTGGTAAAATCCCTGCCCAGTTGTCTGGCGCAATGAACCAAAACCCAAACAATAACGCGATAAAATAAGAACCCGACTTTGCAATCTATGTTGCAAGGTCTTTTGCATTTGTAGTGACATAGAGCGAAATCCTGCTTTAAAAATCAAGGTGATCGAGCATTATGAAATATACATTAACCAAAGCCAATCCAGATGCCGAAAGATTTCCAGACCAAACCCGTCAAATTATTGACGAAGAGGAAGTCAATAAAAACGTCGTCATGACGCGATTAGAAGATTTGACCCATAGCCTTGCAAACTGGGGTCGTAAGAACTCATTGTGGCCATTTAACTTTGGTACCTCGTGCTGCTATGTAGAATACGCAACGACATTAACAGGCGTGCACGACTTGTCTCGCTTTGGCGCTGAGGTTATTCGTGCGTCACCGCGCCAAGCTGACGTGATGATTGTGGCAGGTACTTGCTTTATGAAGATGGCGCCTGTTATTCAGCGTCTCTACGAGCAAATGCTTGAGCCTAAATGGGTCATCTCAATGGGTGCCTGTGCCAATTCAGGCGGTATGTACGATGTATATTCAGTGGTGCAAGGCGTTGATAAAATCATTCCTGTCGATGTGTATATCCCTGGTTGCCCACCCCGTCCAGAAGCCTTGATTCAAGCCATCATGCTGCTGCAAGAATCGATTACTAAAGAACGTCGTCCACTCGGTATTCATGTCAATGACCAAGGTATCTATCAACCTGTCATGCAGCCAGAACGTGACCGTAAACAAGCCGATCGCATCGCGGTGAAAAATCTACGCAGCCCAGATAACATTGAGTAATGCTAGAGATTGATTAATGCTAGAGTCAATCTCTGGATAGATTTAGGATGAATTTTCGCTAAGTAAAAGCTTATCGAATTGCGTTCAAAACGAAAAAGGTATTCTATTACCTTCTTAATAATTGTGAATGAGGAAAGTGCCACTCATGGTAACGGTAACTGATAATCAAGCACAAACTGATGTCCCAGCAGTGATTGCAGAATTAAATCGCAAGTTTGAGGGGCAGTTTGTTGTACAAAAAACCTTTGACGCTTTTCCCACTATTTGGGTCAGCCGTGAACAGGTCATCGAAGTACTCCTGTACCTTCGTACCTTGCCACAGCCTTACGTGATGTTACTGGATATTTCAGCGATTGATGAGCGCTTACGCCAACATCGTAAAGACAGAGATGGCAATGCCTTGCCTGACAGTGATTTCACCGTGTTCTATCATCTAATGTCGTTAGAGCGCAATACGGACATCCGTATCAAAGTGGCGCTCAAAGAAGCTGATTTACACATCCCTACGGCAACCCGTATTTGGCCCAATGCTAACTGGTATGAGCGCGAAGCGTGGGATATGTTTGGTATCACCTTTGATGGTCACCCCCATTTAACCCGTATTTTATTGCCAAAATACTGGGAAGGTCATCCACTGCGTAAAGAATACGCCTCTCGTGCAACTGAAGTACCGCCTTATTATCTCGATAAAGGCAAGCAGATGTTTGAGCAGGAGAACCTACGATTTATCCCCGAAGAGTGGGGCATGAAACGTAGTGGCCGTGACGAAGACTTTATGTTCCTAAACTTGGGTCCTAACCACCCTTCGGCGCACGGTGCCTTTCGCGTTGTGCTTCAGCTAGACGGTGAAGAGGTCATCGACTGTATCCCAGATATTGGTTATCACCATCGCGGCGCTGAAAAAATCGCCGAACGCCAAACTTGGCATTCATTTATTCCTTACACTGACCGTATCGATTATCTTGGTGGGGTGATGAATGAATTACCCTACATCATGTCAGTGGAAAAACTGGCAGGTATTACGGTACCAGACCGCGCCAATACCATTCGTATCATGATGAGTGAGTTCTTCCGTATCACCAATAATTTGCTGTACTGGGGTACATTTATTCAGGACGCGGGCGGTATGACGCCAGTATTTTATATGTTCGCCGACCGTCAAAAAGCGTATGATGTGATTGAAGCGGTAACCGGTTATCGTATGCACCCAGCGTGGTTTCGTATCGGCGGTACCGCGATGGACCTGCCAAACGGCTGGCACAAACTGGTTCGTGAATTCTTAGATTGGATGCCAAAACGTATCGATGAATACGTCAAAGCTACCATGAAAAACAAGGTGCTACAACTGCGTACCCAAAACGTTGCCCAATACGATGCTAAATCTGCCCTTGCTTGGGGCGTATCAGGTCATGGTCTACGTGCCACAGGTATCCCTTACGATGTGCGTAAAGCGCGCCCTTATCTTGGCTATGAAAATTTTGATTTTGAAGTGCCCATTGAGTTTAATGGCGATGCATATGACCGCTGTTTGGTCAAAATTGAAGAGATTCGTCAGTCACTGCGTATCATTGAGCAATGTCTCAACAATATGCCAATGGGGGCATACAAAGCCGATCACCCACTGGCTGTCCCACCACCCAAAGACCGCACCTTAAATGACATTGAGACCTTGATTAACCACTTTATTTCAGTATCGTGGGGTCCTGTCATGCCAGAAGGCGAGTCCTCCTTTATGGTGGAAGCAGTGAAAGGCATTACCAACTATTATATTACGTCTGATCGCTCAACCATGAGTTACCGTACCCGTATTCGTACACCGACCTTTGCGCACTTACAGCAAATGCCGTCAGTCATTAATGGTAGCTTGGTATCTGACTTAATTATTTATCTAGCGTCAATTGACGTTGTTATGGCAGACGTTGACCGTTAGGAGAAAACCACCGATGAAGATTGTAACTGATAAAACCCCAAAGGTGGATGTCGCAAGCATTCTAACCGAAGCAGAAATTCACGACATTCATGAATTTATGCATCATTATCCACAAAGCCGCGCGGCATCACTTGATGCGCTAAAAATTGTCCAGCGCCGTAACGGCTGGGTGGATGATGCACAAGTCAACGCGATTGCTAATATCTTAAAAATCCCAGTCACCGATGTGGAAGGGGTTGCAACATTTTATAACCGTATCTACCGTTCACCAGTTGGTCGTCATGTGATTTTGGTCTGTGACTCGATTGGTTGTTATCTAGTAGGTGCAGAGAATTTAGGTCAAGCTTTTGAGCGCACTCTAGGCATTAGTTTTGGTCAAACCACCCCAGACAATCGTTTTACCTTATTACCCATTTGTTGTTTAGGCAACTGTGATAAAGGTCCAGCGGTTTTGATTGATGAAGATACTTACGGTCCTGTCCAAATTGAAGAGATTGCTGAATTGCTGGAGCAATACGCATGAATATAACCCGTCAAATTAATAATCGAAAAATTGGCAAATCACCCAGTCAATTGGGCGAGCAAAGCATTCCTATTTATGGTGACAAAGCGACAGCCACCAGTGAGACCAAGCCCCTGACTTGGCGTTTGGCGCATTATGACTCAGTGCTAGATTTGGCAACCTATGAAAGCCTAAAAGGGTTTGAAGGTCTAAAAAATGCCTTGGCTAAATCTGCCAAAGAAGTGGGCAACATGATTAAAGATGCCAACGTGCGTGGACGTGGTGGTGCAGGCTTTAATGCAGGTCTTAAATGGACCTTCATGACGCCACCCGATGGCGGACCCCGTTACTTGATTTGTAACGCAGATGAGATGGAGCCAGGCACGTTTAAAGACCGTCTATTGATGGAGCGCCTACCATTTCAGCTGATTGAAGGGATGATTATCTCAGGTTATGCCATTGGTGCAACCGCAGGGTATATTTTTATCCGTGGTGAGTATATTGAAGCCGCGAAACGCTTAAATAATGCATTGGATGAATGCCGTGCCAAAGGGTATTTAGGTGATAATATCCTAGGTTCAGGCTATAGCTTTGATTTACATGTGCATACCGGTGCAGGTCGTTATATCTGTGGCGAAGAAACTGCGCTCATCAACTCGCTTGAAGGTCGCCGTGCCAATCCACGTACCAAACCACCCTTCCCGCAAGTATCAGGGGCATGGGGTCGTCCCACTGTGGTCAATAACGTAGAGTCTTTAAACAACATGCCGGGCATCATGCTGCATGGCGTAGAATGGTATAAAGGCTTGGCACAAGGCAAATCAGAAAACCCCGGCACTAAAATCATGGGTTGTTCAGGTCTAGTCAATGACCCAGGGCTATGGGAACTGCCATTTGGTACTACCGCTCGCGAAATTATTTTTGATTATGCCAAAGGTATGAAAGACGGTCGTAAACTAAAAGCTTGGTTACCAGGCGGTGCGTCAACTGACTTCTTAACCGCCAGTGACGAGCATTTAGACCTGCCAATGGACTTTGAACCCATCATGAAAGCGGGTAGCCGTTTAGGTACCTGTTTGATTATGGTGGTAGATGAATCGCAAGATATGGTGTCACTGTCGCTCAATTTGCAAAAATTCTTTGCCCGTGAATCCTGCGGTTGGTGTACGCCTTGCCGTGATGGTTTGCCATGGGGGGTCAAAACCTTGCATGCCATCGATACAGGCAATGGTCAACCTGTCGATATTGACGTGCTGCGCCAATTGACCAAAGATTTGTGGTTAGGTAAAACCTTCTGCGCCCACGCACCGGGTGCGGTTGAGCCATTACAAAGTGCGTTAAAATACTTTTTACCAGAATTTGAAGCCAAAATTGGTAACAATGTGGTGCCTGAAGAACAATTGTCCCCAACGGGGGTGCCTTCATCTGCAAACAGCGGAAAAGTTGAAGTGTATCAACCGGTTAAGGCCACCAATGGACAATCAGTGTAAGGAATTAACATGGCAATTATTCATATAGACGGTCAAGACGTCGAAGTTGATGGTGCCGATAACTTGCTACAAGCTTGTTTATCGCTTGGCATCGATATCCCTTATTTTTGTTATCACCCTGCATTGGGCTCGGTGGGTTCTTGCCGCCAATGTGCCGTCAAGCAATATAATAACAAAGAAGATTATGAAGCGGGTCGTGGTCGTTTGGTCATGTCCTGTATGGTCAACCCGACCCCAGACATGTGGATCTCAGTGACTGATGCAGAAGTGAAAAACTTCCGTAAAAGCTTGGTTGAGTTCTTAATGACTAACCACCCCCATGACTGCCCAACCTGTGAAGAGGGCGGTCATTGTCACTTGCAAGATATGACCTACATGTCAGGTCACAATTATCGTAAATATCGCTTTACTAAACGTACCCACCAAAACCAAGACTTGGGTCCATTTATCAATCATGAGATGAACCGCTGTATCGCGTGTTATCGCTGCGTGCGTTATTACAAAGACTACGCAGGTGGTGAAGATTTGGGCGTTTACGCATCAGCAAGCCGTGTGTACTTTGGTCGTGATAAAGACGGTCAGTTTGAAAGTGAATTTTCAGGCAACCTTACCGAAGTTTGTCCAACTGGGGTATTCACCGACAAAACTCACTCAGAGCGCTACAATCGTAAATGGGACATGCAATATGCCCCAAGCATTTGTCATGGCTGTTCGGCCGGTTGTAATATCTCAGCGGGTGAGCGCTATGGTGAATTGCGCCGTATCGAAAACCGTTTTAATGGTGAAGTCAACGCTTACTTCTTATGTGACCGTGGTCGTTTCGGCTATGGTTATGTCAATCGTGCTGACCGTCCGATCTTAGCGGTAGAGCGTATCAATGGTAAACAAACCAATCTAAGCATTGACCATACGATCGATGCCATCAAAAACCGGTTGCAAGGCAAAAAAGCCGTCGGTATTGGTTCACCTGTTGCCAGCCTTGAATCAAACTATGCCCTAAAACGCTTAGTCGGTGCCGAAAACTTTAGCATTGGTATTACCAAACAAGAAAGAACCGTGGTACAAAAATGTATCGATGTGTTGACCACAGAAAATATTCATAATCCAAGTATGCGTGAGATTGAGGATTATGATGCGGTATTGATTTTGGGTGAAGATATTACCCAAACCAGTCCACGTATTGCACTGGCAGTACGCCAAGCGGCAAAAAATCGCGCCAAACAAATGGCAGATGCGCTAAAAACGCCAGATTTCTTGGCAGAGCCTGTGGCTCGTATCGGTCAAAAAGACTACAGCCCAATCTTTATTGTGGATGTCAAAGATACGCGTCTTGATGATATTGCTGAAGTAAGCTGCGTCGCCACCCCAAGCGATATCGCTGAGTTAGGCTTTAGTATTGCTGAGCACATGAAAACGTTGGCTACCTCACAATTACCAAAAGATTTGGTCATCGATGAAGACGATAATGCTGATATGCAAGCATTTGCTAAACATATCGCGCAGACGCTGCTTAAAGCAACCAAACCCCTTATCATCTCAGGCTCGTCATTGTACCACACCGCTATCATAGAAGCGGCGGCACAAATTGCCAATATCGCTGAGCAAAAACGCGGTGAAGTGGTCATCTATGAAAAAGGCGTGGTTGATACCCACAACATCCAAGTGGATGCAGAAATTGCCAAAATCGATGCAGAACAAGCCAAACTCAAACAAGAGATGGATGAAGCGGCATTTGCTGAACAAGCCAAGCAAGTTAAACGCCCAAGCCGTATGAACCCAACCAAAGGCTATCAACAAAAAGCCGGTTTGTACTTGTCAGTACCTGCTGCCAATAGCATAGGCGTCAACTTGCTTGGTGGTAAAGCGATTGATGAATTAGATGATGATGCCGATGTGGTGATTGTCATGGAAAATGACATCAGCCGCCGCCTAACCGCTGAGCAAATGAACCAACTGTTAGCCAACAAATCACTGATTGTACTTGATCATGAAGCTTACCAATGGCATAACCAGGCTGATGTGATGGTACCTGTAGCAACCTTTGCAGAAGCGGACGGTACACTAATCTCAGCAGAAGGTCGAGCACAGCGTTTCTTCCAAGTTTATGAGCCTGTTTACTATCGCCCGCAAAGCATGGTAAAAGAAAGCTGGCGTTGGTTGCATGCGGTAGAGTCTGAGTTCAATGGCCGTGCGATTGACTGGACGCAGCTTGATGATGTGATTACTGCGGTCGCAGAAACCAATCCACAACTAGCGGCAATCAGACAAGCAGCACCATCAGCCGATTACCGTATTACCGGTCTAAAAGTCGCGCGTGAGCCACGCCGTTATTCAGGTCGTACGGCGATGCGTGCACCGATTTCTGTGCATGAGCCAGAGCAGCCAAAAGATATCGATACGGGCCTAACCTTCTCACAAGAAGGTTATGTGGGTACTCAAACGGATTCATCAATGATTCCATTTGCTTGGTCAGCAGGTTGGAACTCACCGCAAGCTTGGAATAAATACCAAGATAAAGTGGGTGGTCATCTCAAACATGGCGATCCAGGGGTGCGTATTTTTGATGCGTTAACCGCATTGCCAAAACGTGAGTATGTTGCGCCTGCGGCAGCTAGACAACAAGGTTCCACCCAGCTAGTGCCGGTGTATAATATTTTTGCTAGTGATGAATTAACTGCCCGTAGTGAAGTGATTGCCTCACAATTGCTGCCAGCTGCTTTTAGTGTATCAACGGATGATGCGGATAAATGGAAGCTGCAATCAGGTGATATGTTAACGGTCACAGTGAAGGGTGTAGCGACCACATTACCTGTGCAGCTTGTCGATTACTTAGCCGAAAGCTGTGTGGGCTATCCTGTGGGTCAGGCGGGTGAATTAGAAGCCCTGCTAGCGCAGCCCTATACGGACATCAGTATCGTAAAATCAGCAACTACCAACACTGTCGTACCACCAGCAGCTAATAATGGTGGCGTGACAGCTCAAGTAACTCCAGGGGAGGGGGTATAATGGATTATTCTGTTAGACAGATGCCCGATTTACCTGCATGGCTGGCTGGGGTAATGTCCCCTGAAGCTTGGTCAATTGTATTTTTGGCAGTGCAATCAATTGTTATTTTCTTGGCGGTGGTGATTTTTGCTGCGTTGATGATTCCTTATGAACGTCGCATGTTGGCACTATGGCAAGACCGTTATGGTCCAAACCGTGTGGGTTGGCAAGGTTCGCTACAAGTTGCCGCGGATATGCTCAAAATCTTCTTTAAAGAAGACTGGACACCCAAATTTGCCGATAAATTTATCTTTGTCTTGGCGCCTGCGATTTCATTGTTTACTGCTTTAGCCGCTTATATCATTGTACCAGTTACGCCATCACTCGGTGGCGCAGACTGGAGTATCGGTATTTTGTTCTTTTTTGCGATGGCAGGGTTGGCAGTTTATGCCGTGATGTTTGGTGGCTGGGCATCAGCCAATAAATATGCCTTGCTCGGTGGTCTACGTTCTGCTGCCCAAACCATTAGTTATGAAGTCTTTCTCGGATTATCGCTAATGGGTGTGGTGGCGTTGGCAGGGTCATTTAACTTACGCGATATCGTATACTCACAAGCGGGTGGTTTTTGGCACTGGAATGTGTTTGGTCAAATTTTAGGGTTTTTAACCTTTATGGTCGCAGGTGTGGCAGTCACCCACCGTTTCCCATTTGACCAGCCAGAAGCAGAGCAAGAATTGGCAGAAGGTTACCATGTTGAATACTCAGGTATGAAATTTGGTATGTTCTTTGTCGGTGAATATGTGAATATCGTGTTGGTATCGTCGCTGATTACTATTTTATTCTTTGGTGGTTGGTTGCCATTATTTGATGGACTGAGTTTTATCCCGCCGATTATTTGGTTTATGTTAAAAACGCTATTTTTCATGACCATGTTTGTATTGGCGCGTGGGGCGTTGATGCGTCCACGTTATGACCAAGTAATGAACTTTGGCTGGAAAATTTGTCTACCCATTACCTTGATTAATTTACTCGCGACGGCAGCCTTCATATTATGGCGCACCCATGGTGTAGGGTAAGGTGGAGATTAACGTATGTATTTGACTATGGTAAAAAACACGATTACGGGTTTTGGCTCAATTTTGCGCACCCTAATCATGGTCGCAAGTCATGCGACCCGTAAACGTGATACGATTTTATACCCAGAACAACCTGTTCCTGTACCGCCGCGTTTTCGGGGGCGTATTGTACTGACACGTGACCCGGATGGGGATGAGCGCTGTGTGGCCTGTAATTTATGTGCTGTCGCTTGCCCGGTGGGTTGTATTTCACTGCAAAAAGCGGAACGTGAAGATGGACGCTGGTATCCAGAGTTTTTCCGTATTAATTTTTCGCGTTGTATATTTTGTGGTATGTGTGAAGAAGCGTGCCCGACAACGGCTATTCAGATGACGCCAGATTTTGAGCTAGGTGAATATAACCGTCAAAACTTGGTGTATGAGAAAGAGCATTTGTTAATTTCAGGTCCGGGTAAATTTCCTGACTATAATTATTACCGTGTGACTGGGATGGCGACCAAAGATAAACCTAAAGGGGCACACCAAAATGAGTCTGCACCGATTGATTTACGGAGTTTATTGCCATGATAACCGGAGCAACGATAGGATTTTATTTATTAGCGATTGTCGCTATTTTGGCTAGTTTGCGCGTGATTACTCGTACCAATCCTGTGCATGCGTTATTAAACATGATTGTCACGCTGCTGGCGTTATCAGGTATTTTCTTTGCCTTAGGTGCGCCATTTGCCGGTGCGCTTGAAATCATCGTTTATGCGGGTGCGATTATGGTATTGTTCGTTTTTGTGGTGATGATGCTAAACTTAGGCACCCAAAGCACCTTAGAAGAAGAAAGCTGGTTATCATCCTCGGCTTGGGCGGTACCTACAGGACTTGCATTTATTGTGGGTTTGACCTTGTTTAGTTTGATTGGCATGAAACATGGGTTTGAAGGAATGATGCCAGCGTTTATCGGGGTGGAGCCAGTCACGGCAAAAATGATCGGTGCTAAATTATTTACCGAATATTTATTGTTGGTCGAAATTGCAGGGTTTTTATTACTAGCGGGTTTGGTGGCGGCTTATCATTTGGCAAAATCTGCCTTGGATGATGAAAACGAAAGTCATAACAGTGAGCTTGATAATACCGTACAACCTGCCTTAACGAATTTTATTGATAAAGAGCCCAGCCAACCGGCTGTGTTACGCGAAGTTCAGGAGGAGAAGGCATAATGGGACACTTTCCATTAGAGCATGTGCCATTAGAGCACGGTCTAATCTTGTCAGCGATTTTGTTTGCCATTGGTTTTTGTGGTGTGATGGTACGACGTAATTTTTTGTTTATGTTGATGAGTCTTGAGATTATGATGAATGCTGCTGCCTTAGCATTTGTAGTGGCAGGTAGTCGCTGGGTCAGTCCTGACGGACAAATTATGTTTATTTTGGTGCTGACTTTGGCAGCCGCTGAAGTCGCAATTGGGTTGGCTATTCTTTTACAGTTTTATCATAAGCGTGGTCATTTAGATGTCGATACGGCAAATGAGATGAAAGGGTGAAATCAAAATGAGTATGTTACCTTTAACCTTTATGCTGCCGCTGATTGGCTTTCTGATTCTAGCGACCATGCGTGACCGCTTAAGCGAAAACGCAGCCGCAGTGGTCGGTGTCGGTAGTATGGGTTTGGCTGCTTTGTGTGCCTTGATGGCAGGCAGTGATTTTTTAATGAACCACCCACAAGGCGCTGTCATTAATCAGCCATTGTGGACGTGGATGCAAGTCGGTAGTTTTGCCCCAAAATTTGGTCTCATGCTGGATGGTTTGGGCGTGACCATGATGGGCGTGATTACCGGTGTCGGTTTTTTAATTCATATTTTCGCGTCATGGTATATGCGCGGTGAAACAGGCTACGCAAGATTTTTTAGCTATATGAACCTGTTCGTCGCAAGTATGTTGTTACTTGTGCTTGCTGACAATTTAGTGCTGTTGTACTTAGGTTGGGAAGGCGTTGGTATCTGTTCTTACTTATTGATTGGTTTTTATTATCACGAGCGCGCCAATGGCCGTGCTGCGATGAAAGCCTTTACCGTAACCCGTGTGGGTGATGTGTTTTTAGCGTTTGGCTTATTTTTGTTGTTCCGTGAATTGGGTACGTTAAATATCTCAGATATCAATGCCAATGTATCGCAAATGCTAACGTCGGCAGGGTCAACGGTGACGATTTTTGGTCATAGCTATCCTACTATCAAAGTTGCGGCTGTGATGCTAGTGCTTGGTGCGATGGGTAAATCTGCACAAATTCCGCTACATTCTTGGCTTGCTGATGCGATGGCAGGTCCTACGCCTGTTTCAGCCTTGATTCATGCGGCAACGATGGTTACCGCAGGTGTGTACTTAATTGCCCGTTTACATCCTGTGTTCTTATTGACCCCTGATGTATTGGCAAGTTGGGTGGGTATCGTTGGGGCAACAACATTGTTGGTTGCGGGTTTCTGTGCGCTGGCACAAACCGATATCAAACGTATCTTAGCTTATTCGACCATGAGTCAAATCGGCTATATGTTCTTGGCATTAGGGGTAGGCGCTTGGCAAGTTGCGATTTTCCACTTGATGACCCATGCGTTCTTTAAAGCTTTATTATTCCTAGGGTCAGGCGCTGTTATCTTGGCTTACCATCATGAGCAAAACATCTTTAAAATGGGCGGCTTGTTTTATAAAAATAAATTCCTATTTGCGGTGTTTGCGATCGGGGGTGGGGCACTTGCTGCGATTCCTTGGATTACAGTGGGTTATTACTCAAAAGATGAAATCATTTGGGAAGCCTTTGCATCAGGTCATATGAATTTATTTTGGATGGCAGTGGTGGGTGCGTTTTTAACCTCGATTTATACGTTTCGTATGATTTGGATTGTGTTCTTTGGTGAAGAAAAAACGCCGATTCACGATCTTAAAGGTTGGACATACTGGCTGCCGCTTGCGGTATTGCTAGTGTTATCAACTGCAGTGGGGGCGATGATTCATCCACCATTAGCAGGCGTATTGCCACAAAGTTTTAGCGTGATTCATCCTGAGGTAGAATCAGGTAAGCACACGGCAGAAATGATTGTGATGGCTGCAATGTTGGCGGGTTTGATTGTTGGTGCTTTCTTGTTTGCCCTAGATAAAGGTCGCATTGTGAGTAAGTTTAACCAAACAGGTTTGGGCCGTGCGCTTAATTACTGGTGCTATCATGGTTTAGGCTTTGATGCTTTGTATGACATTGTGTTTGTTAAACCATTCTTATTGATTGGTAAGTTGATTAAAATTGACCCGATTGACCGTACTTGGAATATTTTACCAGCCCTATCGCTGGCAGGTAACCGAGTGGCGACATGGTTCCAATCAGGCTCGATTCGTGGGTATGCTGCAAGCTTCGGTCTTGGCATGGCAGTATTGTTGGTGTTGGTAATGATGATGATAGGGAAGTAACAGTTATGCAAAATAATCTCTTATTACCCGCCTTGATATTTATTCCAATCATTGCAGGTTTTCTGTGCTGGTTGGTTGAAAAAGTTGATGAACGTTTTCCGCGTTGGATTGCGTTTCTTGGCATGCTATTAACGTTTTTGATTACGGTAGCTATTTGGCAAAACGGTAACTTTATTGGTTCAGCACAAACCATTGCTGAGGTGACTGCTAAACCGACTTGGTTGGCAGAGTTTCAATTACCTTGGATGCCCTCATTGGGGGTCAGTTTCCATTTAGCCATTGATGGATTATCGCTGCTGATGGTGAGCCTAACAGCCTTCTTAGGTATGATGGCGGTGGCGTGTTCATGGGGTGAGATTACTCGCCGTGTGGGCTTCTTCCATCTTAATCTACTTTGGAGCTTGGGCGGTGTTATTGGTGTTTTCCTAGCAATCGATATGTTCTTGTTCTTCTTCTTTTGGGAGATGATGTTAGTTCCTATCTATTTCTTGATTGCAATCTGGGGACACAATGCGATTGGTGGTAAAACCAAAGAATATGCCGCAACCAAATTCTTTATTTATACCCAAGCATCGGGTTTGATTATGTTGATTGGTATTTTGATTTTGGTGATGATTCATGCATCAACCACAGGTCAAATAACGTTTAACTATATGGACTTGCTAGGTACAGATCTTGGTAAATGGCAATACCCCATCATGCTGATGTTCTTTATTGGCTTTGCGGTTAAATTACCAATTTTCCCACTGCATGGCTGGTTACCCGACGCGCACGCACAAGCACCGACTGCAGGTTCGGTGGATTTGGCGGGTATTTTGATTAAAACTGCGGCGTATGGTTTATTGCGGTTTGTGCTACCATTATTCCCAGAAGCCAGTGCCCAGTTTGCACCGATTGCGATTACCTTGGGCGGTATTGGTATTTTTTATGGGGCTTGGCTTGCGTTTATGCAGCAAGATATCAAGCGATTACTGGCTTATACCAGTATTTCACACATGGGTTTTGTGGTACTTGCTTTGTATGCCGGTACCTTAATTAGTTTCCAAGGCTTGATGATTCAAATGTTGGCACATGGTCTTAGTTCAGCGGCATTATTTATCATGAGCGGTCAGCTTTATGAGCGTCTACATACCCGTGATTTGAGCCAAATGGGTGGTATGTGGGGTCAAATGCGTTATTACCCACCGTTACTTATGTTCTTTGCTGCCGCGTTATTAGGTATTCCAGGTACCGGTAACTTTATTGGTGAGTTCTTAATTCTGTTAGGGTCTTTTGCCTCGCATCCTGTGGCAGTGGTGTTTGCCACCTTTAGCTTAGTCGTTGCAGGTTTATACGCATTAATTATGATTTATAAAGCATTATTTGGTACGCCAACAGCGACGATTGAGAAAATGTCACCGATGCGTGATATCAATGCGCGTGAAGCGGCAATCTTGTTGGTGCTTGCGTTTGGCTTAATATGGTTAGGTCTATATCCGCAATCATTCTTAGATACCTCTGATCACAGTATGCAGTGGATTAGTGAGGCATATCATGTCCAGCAAGTTGTACCTACTTCTCAAGAGCCATTTGCTCATATGGAGGTAAAATAGATGAATCCTATTATTCCATTTGCTAGCAATGTGCTCATGCCATTGTTTCCAATGATTTTAATTTCAATTACCACGGTGGTGGTGATGATTGCCATCGCCATGAAGCGTTCAAATTTTGTGGCAGGCACCCTTAGTGTCATTGGTCTTAATGCTGCCTTGTTTGTTGTGCTGATACAATTATTGGGTGGCAATCCTGATAGCATGTTGCATGGTCTGTATGAATTATTTACGCCCTCGCAAGGCTTGATTGCCCCCTTATTTGTGGTAGATAGCTTTGCCCAGTTCAATATGGTGATTATTTTAATCAGCTCATTGGCGTGTTTTACCTTAGCGTATGGTTACATTGAGGGCTATGGCGACAACAAAGAAGAATTGTATTTGCTGATGCTTATCTCAACGTTGGGCGCGCTGTTTATGGTATGCGCTGATAACTTAGCCTCTTTCTTTGTCAGCTTAGAGTTATTGTCGGTACCGCTATATGGTATGTTGGCTTATACCTATGCGCGTGGTAAATCGTTAGAAGCAGGTTTCAAATACCTCATTTTATCGGCGACAGCCTCTGCTACCATGTTGATGGGTATGGCACTGATCTACTCAAACACAGGGACTTTATCCTTCCGTCAAATTGGTATGGCAATCGTGCCAATGTTCCAAAATGGTATGATTATGCCGATTTTGGTGGTAGGTACAGCACTAATGCTATTTGGTATCGCCTTTAAACTCTCAGCAGTACCATTTCATACTTGGACGTCAGACGTTTACCAAGGTGCGCCTGCGCCTGTAGCGACTTTCTTAGGCAGTGTGTCCAAAGTAGCTATGATGGCTTTAGGATTACGTTTTTTACTGTCTACGGCAACCTTAGCCTTGCCCGCCATTAATAATTTAATTGTGGTGATTGCCAGTTTATCGATGATTATCGGTAACCTACTGGCGCTGCGTCAGCAAAATATAAAACGTCTGTTAGCTTATTCCTCCATTGCGCATATCGGCTATGTGTTAGCCATCATCAGCGCCGTAAAAGTTGAATCGGCAGGTTTTGTCAGCCTTTACATGGCAGTGTATGCGTTTACCACCATTGGTGCGTTCGGTGTCGTGACTATCATGTCAAGCCCGTATAAACGTCAAGGTGAAGCAGAATTGGTTGACAACTTCCAAGGTATTTTTTGGCAACGTCCTGTACTGACCGCTGTATTGACTGTAATGCTCTTATCATTGGCAGGTATTCCATTGACCGCAGGCTTTATCAGCAAATTCTTTGCGATTTTTGCTACGGTTTCAGCGCAAAGTTGGTGGCTCACTGCCATGATTATCGTGGGTAGTGCAATTAGCCTGTATTACTATCTAAATCTTATGGTCACCTTGTTTAGACGTCCCCAAGCAGTGCAGCCGCACGATGCAGTCAATCATTGGGGAGTGCAAGCAGGCGGCATTATGGTATTGTTGGTGACGTTAGCGGTGTTATATTTCGGTATTTTCCCCGAAACGTTATCAAAAATTATCACGCTAGTTCGTATGTATTAATCCAATTTTAAGACTGCGACATAAAAAAGCGTATCTTAGCTCATTAAGGTACGCTTTTTTGTTTATAATGATGCAAAAAAAATGGTCAAGATAACATGTCAGATGATAAAAGTATTCGCGTTAAAGTGATTGAAGTGACCCGTTGGGCACCCACTTTGCTAAGTTTTAAAGTCACGCGACCCGATGGCTTTAAATTTACCGCAGGGCAATTTGTTAGGCTCGGTATCCATGGCAAAGATTTGCAATATTTTGCACAAAACCATGAGACCAAGTTAACAATTTCTGAGACACAAGGTCATGAGGAGCAAGGTTATGAGGCGCAAGGTCAGCCCATTGACCTTGATGGCTATGTGTTTCGCGCCTATTCCGTCGCATCTTCGCCCTATGATGAATTTATTGAATTTTTTTCGGTGGTCATTCCTGAGGGGGAATTTACCAGTAAGGTTAATCATATCCAAGTGGGCGATAGTTTATTGCTTAATACCACGCCATTTGGTTATTTGACTTTAGCCCGCTACCAGTTGCCCCTGCCGAATGATTTGTGGTTGCTGGCAACAGGCACGGGTTTAGCACCATTTTTATCGATTTTAAAGACCATTGATGTATGGCAGCAATATCAGCGCATTATTTTGGTGTACAGCGCACGCACGTCGCAAGAGCTTGCTTATCAAGCGGAAATTGGGTCGATTAAGTCAAGCTATGGCGACAATGGGGCAGCATTTGTATTTTTGCCTATTGTCACGCGAGAAGCGGATTATGCGGGGGAAAAAGCGCGGGTTCCCAACTTGATATTGTCGGGCAAATTAACCGAGTTGGTAGGGCAAAAACTGGATAAAGAGCGCAGTCACGTGATGCTGTGTGGTAACCCACAAATGGTCGAAGATACCAAAGAAGCCTTAAAATCGATTGGATTGACTATGAATCGCCGCGGCGAAGGCAATATCGCCGTTGAAAACTATTGGTAAGCATCTCGTTAACTGGCAAAGCACAATCAGTAAAAAAATCGGTAGGGCAAAAGCGGTAAAGGGTGAGGGTTAATACCGATGAGAAATACTAAGCCGCTTTTGTTGCGTTAGTGGCCACTGCAGGATTATCCGCTTCGGTAATCAATTGGTCACTACTACCTATATTGAGAATTTCACCGACGTTGGCATTGGCTCTCATTAGGAGCTGCTGTTCAGCAAGATAGCCGTGATTCACCTGCACTTTGCGCAGCGTTGCCATGATTTTTTCGTTTTTCTTCAGCCAGCGACCAATATCGAGATACAAGATATCCTCTTTTTGGTGCACCAAATTGATTTTCTCCAAAATCATGCCGAGCGGGTCTTTCTTTAACACCCGTTTAAAAAACCAAAGCGCCGCATGAATCGCTTTTGATTTTAGATACGAATCTGAATACAAGGCAATGACATCGGTGTCAGTCAGTTGCTGAAATACCAAGCGTTGGCGATAACGGTCAAATTGGGCATGTACCACACCTAAGTTGACCGCAAGGTCAGCGTAGATGCCACTATAGTTAACTGTTGCATACAGTCGAAGCCAGCCTTCATGAATCTCCAGATGCATACTCAATATCGCTTTGACTTTTTCAACCACAAATTTTTGAATGGCATCGTTCAGCTGTTTTTCGGTGGCGGGCACGATAAACTCTTGACTGGCAAAATCTTCGATTTTTTCATACCACGTTTGCGATTTTTGCATCAGCTCACGTGCGATTTCTTCAGAATGGGTGGCAAAAAATTCATCCAGTTGCGCTTTGCTCGTTATCACTATCGTTTCTCAGTTTTTTTATATTTGTATTGAAAGCTACTATTGTAGTCAGTTTTTGGGCATTGTAAAGTTGCTAATCATAAAGTCATTAATCATAAAGTCGCTGGCCCGTCTACAAAAAATCTTTTACCAGTAATTAGGTACCATTAATTGGTAAACATTGATTACTACTTATTGATTGCTCACCACTCATTACTGATGGCGTATGAATTTAGCTTCAGCCGATGTTTGATTTAATCTATAATATCTGCGCGTTATAATACATGAGTGATTTGTATTTTTTTAGCAAGGTTGTAGTGCTAGTTTCCTAGTGATAGTGTCCTAATCGTTCAAAGGGTTATAGTTTGGTGTATAGCAAAGACAGTCACCGTGATGTTTTTCAAAAGTTAATGCCACATACTGCGGCTTACAAAGACAGCGTCATGCTATTGGCTACCATTACGGCGGTGGCGATCCATGCGGCTGTTATTTTTGGTATCCAATTTGAAGATAAAAGCTCACCCACCGCAGCGGTGCAAGAAGTCACCACGGTGTTGACCGAAAATCTGCAAAAGAATGAAAAAGCCGATTTTATCGCCAATGCCGGACAGCAAGGTGGCGGTGAGTCCAACGAAAAGCTGCGGCTTGAAAACAATACCATCAGTCCCTTAGAAGATGAAGCAATCAACGACACCGATGATATCGTGAGTCAAGAACGCCAAACGCGTCAACAAGCATTTCAAGAAAGTTATTTACGTACCACGTTAAGCTTTGAAAAAATCCGCAGAGAAAATAATAATAAGAAACAAGACGATAGCGAAAATCTAGCCGCGCAAGAACAACGGGTACAGGCACAAATTGCTACCCTTGAAACCAAAATCAGCAGTAATCGCCAATTACTAGCCAAAAAATCTGCGGTCAAAACTATCAACAGTAACTCCACCACCACCGGTGAAGCCGCGCGCTATATCGAGAATTTTCGCCAACAAGCCTATCATATTGGCAACCAGCAATATCCCCAAGAAGCCCGCGCCAAAGGCATCAAAGGTGATGTCATGCTGATGGTGATTATCGAGCCTAACGGGCAAGTCAAATCTATCAAAGTGTTACAATCATCAGGTGCTACCATCTTGGATGAAGCAGCAAAAAATTCGGTGCGTAAAGCCGCGCCATTTGGTAAATTCTCAAAGGAAATGCAAGATTATTTGGAGCTGCGTATTATCCGTACCTGGCGATTTGGTGATACCTTAACCGTCGATGACCAACACCCTGCAATTTAACTTTTTACTAACCATGCTAAAGGCTGTCCTATGTCAACCGTACTACACAAAGAATTGGCGCTATTTGACCTCGATAACACCCTCATTGATACCGATAGTGACTATATGTGGGGCGAGTTTTTGGTCAAACATCATCTGGTAGAAGAATCGCTATATCGTGCTAAAAATCGGGAGTTTTATGAGCACTATATCGCAGGGACGCTCGATGCGGTTGTCTATAATGAGTTTGTGGCAGGCTTTTTAAAACAGCATACTTTAGCCCAGTTACACGAGTGGCGTGAACAATATTTGCAAGATGAAATCGCACCAAAAGTGCGTCCAAAAGCGGTTAACGCTATCCAATCACATTTACAAGCAGGGCACGATGTAGTAGTGATTTCTGCCACCAATGCCTTTGTGGTCAAAGCGATTGCTAACAAATTATTTTTGGTAGAGGAAGATAATATTTTAGCCACTGAGCTTGAAGTCACCGAGCAGGGATACACGGGTAAAGTCGCAGGACAGCCAAACTTTAAAGAAGGCAAAATCATTCATTTAAAAAATTGGATTGCTCAAAAAAACGCGCAAGGTATTACTTACACCAAAACTTATGCCTATTCGGATTCAAAAAATGATTTGCCGCTATTAGAATGGGCGGATGTAGCGATTGCGGTATGCCCCGATGATACTCTACACGCGCATGCCTTAGCGCATCATTGGGCGGTGGAAGATTGGTCGATAAAAGCACAGGTGTAGTGGGCAACAGCCAAGATGAATGGCGACAGCTAAGATGAATCCAGTAACAGATTCAGGTATAATGGCGCATTTTTCATAGTAACACGTTAAGGTAACCTCACATGGAAATCAACCCGTATTTAGAGCATATCAAAGACTTAACTGACCGTGGCAATCAGCTTCGGGGGTATCTTTGACATCGAAGCCAAGCAAGAGCGTTTGGAAGAGGTCAATTTAGAGCTTGAAAACCCAGAATTGTGGAACGACCCAGAGCGTGCCACCAAAATCAGTAAAGAAAAATCGCAGCTTGATAATGTCATTGGCGTGATTACCGCTTTAGATGACAAATTAGAAGACGCCAAAGCCATGATTGACTTAGCGGTGGAAGCCGATGATGCGACCTTATTGTCAGACGTACAAGCGGAACTCGATGAGGCCGAAGCCAAAGTCGCAGATTTAGAGTTTAAGCGTATGTTTAGCGGTGAGATGGATGGCAACAATTGCTATGTTGATATCCAGTCAGGCTCAGGCGGTACTGAAGCCCAAGACTGGGCAGAAATGCTGCTGCGGATGTATTTGCGCTGGTGTGAATCACATGGCTTTAAAGCCGAAATCATGGAACTATCAGCAGGTGGTGTCGCAGGGATTAAAAGCGCATCGATTCATGTCAAAGGTGACTATGCGTTTGGCTGGTTACGTACCGAAATCGGCGTGCATCGTTTGGTGAGAAAATCACCGTTTGATAGCAACAACGGTCGCCACACGTCGTTTGCGGCGGTGTTTGTATCGCCTGAAATCGATGATAATATCGAGATTGATATCAACCCTGCCGATTTACGCATCGATACTTATCGCTCAAGCGGTGCAGGCGGTCAGCACGTTAATACCACCGACTCTGCGGTACGTATCACGCACCAACCGACAGGGATTGTGGTGGCGTGTCAAAATGAACGTAGCCAACATGCCAACAAAGACACGGCAATGAAAATGCTACGTGCCAAACTGTACGAGCGTGAAATGATGCAGCGCATGGAAAAACAACAAGCGCTAGAGGATACCAAGTCGGATATCGGTTGGGGTAGTCAAATTCGCTCGTATGTGCTTGATGACTCGCGGATCAAGGACTTGCGTACAGGGGTGGAAACTTCCAATACCCAAGCGGTGCTGGATGGTGACCTTGATAAATTTATCGAAGCGAGCCTAAAAGCAGGGCTTTGATTTAACTGCATTGGCCACAATAACCCATTGCTAATTTATCCGCACTTGCTAAAATTAGAGGGTCAATTTTTTAGTTGACGCGCTTTTTTTTCATAAGGATTTGATATGCTGTACCAATGGCAAGACAAAAAACCCACCTATCAGGCACCCTTCACAGGCTGGGTCGCAGACTCGGCTGAAGTTATCGGCGATGTGCATTTAGCTGATAACGTCAGTGTGTGGTTTGGCGCGGTGATACGCGCGGACAATGCGCCGATTTATTTGGGCAAAAATAGTAATGTGCAAGAAAACAGTGTGATACACACCGATGAAGGTATCGCCGTCACCATTGGCGAAGGCGTGACGATTGGGCATTTGGCGATGCTACACGGCTGCACTGTTGGTGATAATAGCTTGATTGGTATCGGTGCGATTGTGCTCAATAATGCCCAAATCGGCAAAAACTGCATTATCGGTGCCAATGCGCTTGTCACCGAAAATATGCAAATCCCAGATAATTCCATCGTGATGGGAAGCCCAGCTAAAGTTGTCAAAACTTTGCCGCAGGCGCGCGAAGTGATGCTTCAACAATCAGCTTTACATTATGTTGATAAAGCCCATGCTTTTAAAGCAGGGCTTAAACCTCTAGCGATTGAGTATTAAGTTTTTTGCGTATTAAGTTGTTATAACAGTAATTCAGTAATTCAAAAAAAATTTGACTGAAAAAAGGATAGTCAATTTACTATCCTTTTTTTATGCAATACATGATTAAGCAATACGTTGTCTTAACGCTGTAGCACGTTCTACCAACGCCGTGTTGTTGCTGTCTTTGATTTCATCAAGCAAGCGTCTGGCACTGTCGTATTCCCCTAAATTCACATACTGTTCTGCCAAATCTACGTTTAAGGTATCCGTGTCGATATCCTTAATCACATCGAATATCGCTGATAAATCTTCAACGACTGGTGCCGTTGTTGAGATTGCGTTATCTGCCACCGATGGCGTTTCAAGACTAGCGGTTGGGGTCGTAGTTGTCTGATTAGTTACTTGAATAGCTGCATCATCAAAAGACAAATCAATCAAGTCATCCGATGGGGTAGGCTCAGTAACCAAGACATTTGACGTAGGGTCTTGGACTTTGGTCGTGTCATCGTCTAGCGCAAAATCAAACATATCATCTGAGATAAGTAGCGAGTCAGACTGGCTAGAGGCTTTGACTTCTATAGGAGCGCTGACTTCTGCCAAGTCAACGACAGGCTCAGCGACTGATGGGGTAGCAGGCGTGGCTAATGTGGCTGCTTCTGCTTGAAGTAGTAATTCATCATCCAAATCAAACGATGCAATATCTGTGGCTTCATCACTTGCAACCGGTACAGAAGTTGCTGCATCGGGAGTTAGATTGCTAGATGCTTTGGTATCTGACGCGTCAAAGCTTAAGTCGGCTTCTGTAGTAGCGTCATCGGTTGGAGGAACCGCTGGCTCAGCGTTCAAATCAAAGTCGAAATCAAACTCATCTGCGATGTTGTTGTCAGCCCTCGGTGCAGCCGTTAGGGTCGTTATCATTGGTTCTACAGCAGTAGCGGTAGGTGTTGATTGCGTCTCTGGTAAACTAAAATCAAAATCAAAATCAAAATCGCTATCGCTAATAGCCTCGTTATTGACGTTACTTGGCAAAGTGGTGGTTACAGGTTCCTCTTTCACTGAAGCAAAAATTTCGGTAGGCGATTCTAGGGCAGGGGCAGCTACAGTCTCCGCGGTCGCGGGCTCTTTGATAGGCAGATCAAAATCAAAATCGTCAAAAGTTAACTCATTTGATTGTGATTGCGCCGCGGTAGTCTCAGTAGTAGGCTCAGTTGCAGTGGTGACAGGTGTAGGTTTGGTTTCAGGCACATCGAGTGCAAAGTCAAAATCTAACTCATCATCGGCATTGTTGCTAGCACCATTAGCTAGGGTTGCTGGCTGTGCCATTTCAGTGACGCTGGGCATGGCAACCTGTGAAGTGCTGTTGATGGCTGGCTTATCACTTTCTTGTTTATTAAAGCCTGGCAAATCAAAATCAAGTCCATCTGATTCAACCGCTTCAGGGGTATGGGTCATCACTGTGCTGCGTGCATTTATCGATTGTTCTTCATCTACCAGCATTTTTAGGTTATTGGCTTGGGTAGTGAGATCAGCATCGTTGAGTGCCAATACTTCTGAGTAGAAGCTATTAAAGTGCTGATAATCTTTAGCCAAGGCATAGCTATTAAGTAAAGTAAAATTCAACCCACTATGTGAGGGATGATTTTTTAGCGCACGACGTAACGTTGTGATAGCGCCATCATAGTCTTGGGTTTGAATCAATTGCTCAGCCGCTTGTAACTCATGCTGCGCACTCTCGGCGGTATTGAGGGTTTGAGCAGTCTGTAAAGTCGTTTGCGGTAGCTCAGGGGCAGCTGGGCTTGGCATCTGCGATTGACGTTGCAGTTCTAGTTCGCGCTGCTGCTCAGCCAAGGTTTTTGGGCGTTTAACTTGGGTCTGAGTAGCAACCGTTGTCTGGCTTTTACCTTTTTTCATCAAGAAAACGCCAGCAACAATTACCAAAACTACCACTGCTGCGATACCTATCATTATCGGATCCATCTTTCACCTCATCATTACGGTAGATAGTGATCATTAGGGCATAGCAAGATATAAACTACCGCTTTATGCGACTAATGAATCACCACAAATTTGTTGTACGGTATGAAATGACACAGCACACAGGCAATATCATCCACGCGCTGTATTATTTTTTGTTTAACTCTTTTAAGCGTTTTTCTAATTGGGCAAGCTTGGTGTTTTGTATTTTCAAGCGATTTTCAGCACCCACTAAGTCTTGATTGAGTTTGTTAACTTTAGTGGCTTGCTGGGCGGTGGCTTGGCGTTTTTGTTGCACTTGAGCCGCCACTTGGGATGACATCCCTTTGCTCGCCTTGTTCTTGGTACTCTGACCTTGCACTGAACCATTGGTATGATTAGGTGCGATGATGGTCATTTCAGATTTTTTAGTCGCTGCGTATGGCAGCGGTGTTTTTTGTGCTTTAAGTGTCTTTTTTGTCGTTTTTGGGGTGGCTGGTTGTTTAGCAGCAGATTTTGGTGCGATGACAGATTTTTTGCTTGCGACACGTCTTTTGTTTTGACGATATTGTTGTCGCGCTTTATTGGCCGATTTTATCCCAATTTGTGAAGGGACTACTTTGTATTTTGGGATTTGTAATTGGGTATTGGCGACAAGTTTGCTTGGGTCATTATCGGGGAACGCGGTCGGGTTGGCTGCCATGATATCTGCCATCACTTGATCGATATCTTTGCGGTTTACCGCTGCGATATTACTGGCGATGGTCCAAAGGTTATCATTGCGCTGTAGTGTATAAGTGGTTGTCTCGCCAATGATTTGCGGGTTTTTGGCGCTATACTTAGATTTAGATTTGGATTTGGATTTGTCTAAAGGTTGGTTGCCATAACTAGCTGCTGGACTTGGCATTTGATTATCAGCGGCGCTTGTTTGGATGGGGTTTTGCGTTTGTGGCATGGCTTGCGTATAGACAGTGCCATTTGGCTGAACAGTTCGAACCGTTCGCGTCTCTTGGATACGCAAGTAGTCAGTGTTTTCACTAGACAGCGTCATTGGGGCGGCGCCAGCGGGCATACCAGTTGTAGGTAAATTAGGCAGCTGGTTGATGGTGGTTGATGGCAATGTTATCGGCTGCATGGGCATAGGGTCGGGCGACATAACAGGCAAATGAACAGGATTGGCCGAACCTATGACAATGTTCTGCCCAGGTGATTGCAAAGCCGTGTTATTGGCTTGCGTGGTGATTTTTTGTGCGCTGTCGATGGGCATCAACAAGGTTTTTGGCAGCGTTTTGGTCACGCCATTTTCCGTGATATTGAGCACCACGTCGGTAAATGGGGCATTAATCGCACGTGTGGTGGTCAATACAATCTGACCGCCATTACTACTGGTTGGGACAAATTTGATTTGAATATCGGCATCTTTTGACAAGCCTAGCTGGCGATACACATCAGCTTGGGCGACTTTGACAGAAAAAGTTCTTGGATTGATATCACTGACATTAATACTGGCGTTTAAAGGTTGGTTTTGTTGAGTTTGTACATAAGTATCGCCAATATTGACGGCATAAGCGACAATGGGAAGCGATAAGGGAAAACCCAATACCAAGTGTACAGAGTATTTTTGCCAAGACATAAAAAATCCTTGCTGAAGGTATCATAGCCTAGTTAGGGGTGTTAAAAAATGCCTACTTGTTTGGTTCATGGTAGTCAATATACCGACAGGCAATATTCAAACATCGAATTAATCGATAGTCCAACAACTTGACAAAAGTTTCAGTCAAATTATCTGCTCAACTTTACACTTTTTGTCCAAAACTCTCAATAGTCTGGCTCGCTTATTATTGGCATAAAGCTTGGGATAAAGCCCGCTGTTGATAGCAATTTGAGCATGGATTGATGCTTAGATAATGACGCTATACTATCAATACCCTGACAATACCTTGATAACGGCAATCCCTGTCTACTGGTCATGGCGTTTTTTAGGGGTAAATAACGGATTAACATTATCAGGTTTAGCCATTGAAGCATAAAAAAACACGCCCTAATCAGCGTGTTTTTTTATAAAATCTCGGGTTTATAATTGATTGCGAATAATCGCAAGTGTGCGGCGTAATGGCTCTGCCGCGCCCCATAACAACTGATCGCCCACAGTAAAGGCGGATAAATATTCACCACCTAGATTCATCTTACGAAGACGACCTACGGCAACTTTAAGTGTACCCGTGACCGCCACTGGGGTTAGACGCTCAACGCTTGCTGCTTTGTCATTTTCTACCACATCTAGCCACTCATTGCCACTGTTACGAAGCGCAGCTTCAATTTCTTCTAGAGGGATGTCTTTTTTTAGTTTGATGGTCAAGCCTTGTGAGTGACAACGCATGGCACCGATACGCACGCAGATACCATCAATCGGCACAATGTTGGCATTAGTCTTGTCTGCATCATTGCCTAAGATTTTGTTGGTTTCAACACAGCCTTTCCATTCTTCTTTTGATTGACCGTTTTCTAGCTGCACATCAATGTAAGGAATTAAGCTACCAGCAAGCGGCGCACCAAAGTATTGTTTTGGGAACTCGCTACTACGTTGTAATTCGGCTACTTTACGGTCAATCTCTAAAATTGCGCCTGCCGGGTTATTGAGTTCGTCTGCGACGCCATCATGGATGTAGCCCATGCCTTTGATAAGCTCACGCATGTTATTGGCGCCCGCACCACTTGCCGCTTGGTAAGTCATCGCAGATACCCATTCAACCCAATCGCGTTTGAACAGCTCACCAATCGCCATCAACATCAAGGATACCGTACAGTTACCACCGATAAAGTCTTTTTGACCATTTTTGATAGCGTCATCAATGACATTGCGGTTGACTGGGTCTAGGACGATGATGCTATTGTCAGTCATACGTAGGGTGCTTGCTGCATCAATCCAGTAACCTGTCCAGCCTTTATCACGTAGCGGTTGATGGACTTCTTTGGTATAGTCGCCGCCTTGACAAGTAATAATGGCATCACAAGCCGCTAAAGCCGCTAAGTCATGCGCATCCTCAAGCTTGCTAGGGGCAATGCCATTTGGGGTAGGGGCATCGCCACCGGCATTACTGGTAGAGAAAAACACTGGGGTAATCCCTTCAAAGTCGTTTTCATCCATCATACGTTGCATTAATACCGAACCGACCATTCCACGCCATCCGACCAAACCTACGCGTAGCTGACTCATGATAACCCTTCCTTACTGTAAACAAAATAAAATAAATAGTGCAGAAAATCCACATTGATTTTTCAATTAGTAACCTGCTACCTTGCCTGTATTTGTAAGGTTTTGCAAGTGAATTTTTTTTTACATGGGGCATCTATTTGGCTATAGATGGTAGGCTGATAGCGATGTCACGGTAAGAAATACCGTTTGGCAACACAACTGCAATTTATCAGCCTTAATTTTGTGGCTACTATATCGCCATGCTAATGATAACAAGCTAATATTGACCAACGTGAAATGCAATATAACATGAAAGGATAGACAATGACGCTGTTGTTACAGTTGCTAGCAGGTTTTGTGGTTTTTGCAACTTTTTGGGCAACCATCCCTAGGTTTGAATGGTGGTTTAGGGTTGCCGATTTTCCCAGAAATCAATTGATTTTTTTGGGGTTGGTGGCACTCATTGGCTTACTTTGGTTGGGCGCTTTTGACAGTCGTTGGCAGATTGGATTGATTTTACTGCTGCTTATTGCGCTGGCTATGCAAGCGTATATGGTGTTGCCTTATACGTTTTTGTGGAAGAAACAAGTGCAAACGGCAAAGCCAAAATCACGCGATTATCAAGTGAAATTATTGGTTGCCAATGTGTTGACGACCAATCCAAATAAACAAGCTTTAATTGACCTTATCCATACCCATCAACCCGATATTGTATTGACGCTCGAAACTGACCAAGCGTGGCAAGACGCTTTAAGCCCCATTGAGGCTGACTATCCATTTAACGTCAAAGTGCCACTCGATAACTTGTATGGTATGCATTTGTACTCAAAGCTTGAGCTTATCAATCCGCAAGTAAAATATCTGGTGGTGGATGATATTCCCTCGATTCATACCCAAGTTCGCCTAGCCATGGGAAAGGTTGTTTGGTTATACTGCTTGCACCCCATGCCACCGAGTCCAACCGAAGCCGACAAATCGGTGACACGGGATGCAGAGCTATTAATGGTAGGCAAACATATCAACGCCAACGACTTGACGGTGATTGTTGCAGGTGATCTCAACGATGTGGCTTGGTCGCATACCACGCGTATGTTTCAGCGTATCTCAGGACTACTTGACCCTCGCATTGGGCGCAAATTCATCAATACCTTTCATGCCAGTTACCCATTTTTGCGCTGGGCGCTTGACCATGTTTTTCACAGCAATCACTTCACGCTGGTATCGATGGCGCGTATGCCGAACATTGGCTCCGACCATTTCCCCGTGCTCACTACTTTACAATATGAGCCTGAAGTGATGGATGAGCAGCCTGAACCTTTGCCAAGCATCGCCGATCTCCAAGAGGCGAAAGAAACCATCAAAGAAGGGGTCACAGAAGGCGAAAAGCTATCGGAAGCTCAGACTGATAGCGCTAGTGGTGCTAGCAAATTATTGAAAGGCGCATGAGAAAGCTAGAAGCGGGCAAGCTAAAACTGCATGTAAGCATTTGCTTACAACGGATTCCGCCTTTTGCGGCTAGTAATCAACCGTCCAACAACCTACAATGAACTCATCAACACAAGGATGATACCAAGGAATGGTAGTGTTGAGACGCTCAGGATGAGTAATATCATGGAAAGCCAATAATAATAACATAGTTGACATGAAGTGCCCTAAAACCCAAGTCTATTGCCCTAAGACTTGGGTTTTATCTTTTTTGGCACTTACCAATCATAATCTAGCCTAATTTAGCATAATCTAGCTACCTTGTTTTGGCGACTTAAGTGTAAATTCTGCAAGGCTTGTGGCAGATTTATTTCCACGGGCAGCAAATAGTCGCTGTTAATCGTCACTGTCACCAAATAGTCGAAGTTTTTTAAAATAATCTTTGCTAAAATATCTGCAATTTTTAATCAAAGCTGACGGACAATGATGATGAACCAGTCTGAAATTCTTGAAGACTCACCTAAACAAGCCCCTAATAAATTTGCCCATCCCAACAACGATAGCCAATTTTTGATTGCGCCTTCGATTTTGTCGGCAGATTTTGCCCGTTTGGGCGAAGAGGTCGAGAAGGTTATCGCCGCGGGTGCGGACGTGGTGCATTTTGACGTGATGGACAATCATTATGTCCCAAATTTGACCTTTGGTAGCATGATTTGTCAGGCACTGCGTGATTATGGGGTAACTGCGCTGATAGATGTGCATTTGATGGTGTCACCGGTTGATAGTATGATTGAGCAGTTCTTAAAAGCGGGCGCTAGCATCATTACCTTTCACCCAGAAGCCACGCAACATGTCGATCGCTCGTTACAACTCATTAAAGATGGGGGTGCTGACTGTGGATTGGTGCTGAATCCTGCCACGCCGCTACACTATCTAGACTATGTGATGGATAAAGTTGACCAGATTTTATTGATGAGTGTCAACCCAGGGTTTGGGGGGCAAGCATTTATTGATGGCACTATCAAAAAAATTGAAGCGGTGCGCGAAATGATTAGGCTATCGGGTCGCAATATTCGCCTTGAAGTCGATGGCGGTATCAAAGCCAGTAATATTCGTGCGGTTGCCGAAGCAGGGGCTGATATGTTTGTCGCCGGTTCAGCGATATTTAACCAACCTGATTATCGCCAAGCGATTGATGCAATGCGTGCCGAACTGGCATTGGTCAGTCGCTTGCCAGCGCAAATGCTCCACAAGCAATGATATACAAGGAAATTGGTATGGACGTTCAATCCCCGTCTTTAGTACCCAAAGGGCTGACAATTGGACTGGCAATATTTGCGGTGTTGCTAGGGTTGGCAGGTTTTGGGTTTAGGTTGATGTTTGGCGATAGTTTATCATCAATACTGCCCTCGCTGGTGAGTACCATTGCGATTTTTTGGTTGGGTATCCCACTGGCTTTTGTCGTGGGCTCAAAGATATTAAATCGCTACTCAGGGCGTGCACCGATTCAAAATCGCAATGCATTAACCTTGGGTTTGTTATTTAGCTGTGTGGCGATGCTATGGATGATGGCGGCATATTCGTAACGGTTCGCTCGGTGAGTCGGCAATCCAAGACATTAACGCTACAAATTGCCGCCACAAATTGATGCTACACATAACACCAATCCTCAGTAATTATTTAGGAATTCATTGAATGGCATTGCCACATTATACTAAGCAAGAATTATCGATTTATCCCAGCAATCTTCCAAAAGGCTTAATCAACACACTGATAGTTGCTTGCTTGCTGTTAGGGTTGGCGGCTTTACGCAGTAGTAAGGGAATGCAAGGCTGGCTCAATGTCATCGAAAATTGGGTGTTTATGCTATTGTGGATTCCGCTTGCCGTCACCCTTTGCGCATTGCCTTTTAAGTTACGGGATGACAGTTTTGAGCTTAAATTGGCGTATTATCTCGGTATGTTTGTGGCATTCTTATTTGAAATTAATAAACTTCGCTATTGGCATACCATGTAAATATGACTTAGGGTAACAGTTAATAGCTAAAATAATAGCTAAAAGTTCTGCGCAATACTTTTTTTGACCGATGAATTTTTAGGCTTAGCCAACGCTAACATGCTTGAATTTTTAAACAGTTGCAATCATAGTAATGCTATATTTGCTTTTTATAGGCAGGCTGTTATTGATAAACAAGCTGTTAGGGCGTATAGATGAATATTTTGCTCGGTATATTGCTAGCTGTGTTGATTTTGTTGATAAGCTTTTTGGCGTATCGATGGATAAGGCTGGCTTGGTATAAACTGCATGACATGGCAGGCATTGAGGTCGGTATGTCTCAATATTCTGTACCGCCCCCAGCATCGCCGGCAAAACCACAAACCATGCGCTTGGCGTACCAATCAAACCTGCCAATTCCCAATACCTTCGGTAGTGATAGCCGTTTTGAGTTGATGCCACCTGCTAGCAAAAATGCGCGCAACAAAAAATGGTTTAAAGCAAAAAATCAACAACAGCGATTATCCTCGCCTTCGATTTTGGGTATTGATGGCGCGTCAATTAAACGTATGCCAACAGCTGCCGTAATACTGCTTGATACCATCCATGACAAACTTATTCGTTATCAGGCGTGGCAACGTGACCAAAGTCATTCAGCCAATCAACCAGACCACCAGCAAACCCAATGGTTGACTGAAAATAAGTTTGTGGTCAATCGCTTGATTGAGCAGACGATTCCTGAAGCTGTGCACCAGTATGACCAAATTGCCAAATATCATCCCAGTCAGCTCAATCAAAAAATTCAGGGTGAGATGACCGCAGGCGAGATGCTCATTGAGGTATTGGCTCGGGTCAATCTGCAATTAGATGAATTGCTCAATGAGATGTTTCATGAAGTCAGCCAGCAATTTGCGTCAACTTACCGCTATGTCAAAAATCGCACGTAGTTGATGGTAGATTAACATTACCTGAATTCGACATAAGAAAGGATAAAAAAAAGAAGTCCAACATGCTAAAGTAAGTTCACCACAAACACCTTTAACCAGGACTTCTTACATGGACAATCTTGTAGAACTT